>DXGG01000071.1 GCA_019114015.1 Candidatus Onthomorpha intestinigallinarum
AAAGAACGGTTCGTTTGCCGTTGCCATAGGCACAAAGGTAATAAACCGCAAGCTCTGGCAGGAAACGTTTTTGAAAGAGGGGGACAACATAACGATAATAGGTGCGACATGTGGCGGTTGATAGGAATAACCCTTCCGGAGCACGATAACGTGCAGGCAGAAAAGGAAAGGATAATATCGCTTTTGGATTCGGGTTACATAACTTACTTTCATGTACGCAAACCCGGCTTTTCGTATGAACGTATGCGTCAGTGGCTGTCCTTGTTCGGAGAAGAATACAGGGCAAGGATGAGTCTGCATGACCATCACGAGCTTGCGAAAACGATGAATGTTGGAGGCATACATCTTAATGAAAGAAACAAATTTCCGCCATTGGATGCCAACGGTCTCAGACTTTCGTGTTCATGTCACTCGATTCATCAAATAGAGGAAGAAAAAAAAGGAATGGATTATCTTTTTCTTTCTCCGGTTTTTGACAGCATAAGCAAAAAGGGATACAGGGCCGGTTTTACGAAAGAAGAACTTATGGAGGCGTCACGAAAGGGAATAATAGACGGGAAGGTAGTTGCCTTGTCCGGCGTCAGTGAAGACAGATTTGAAGAATTGAAGGCAGTGGGGTTCACCTCTGCGGCATTGCTCGGAAGCTTATGGAATTAGAAAAAAACGAAAAGAAGATTTGTCTGCCGAGGGTTTACTTCATAACCCATAGAAACGAGCGTTTTACATATCTGGATTCCGCCAAAGTGGCTTTGGATTCGGGAATAAGACTGATACAGCTCAGAATGAAGGATGCGAACAAAGAGGAAATCAAATCGACAGCTGAAGAATTGCGGACGATTTGCAGGAATTATGATGCTATACTTGTATTGGACGATCACGTAGAAATTGTGCGGGAATTGAACTTGGACGGGGTACATCTCGGACTGAAAGACATGCCGATAAAGGAAGCAAAATGTATTCTGAATCCCCGTCAAATTAAAGGTGCAACAGCGAACGAATACTGTCATATAGCATCCGCCTTTGAACAAGGTGCGGATTACATAGGGCTGGGGCCATTTCGTTTCACCAGAACGAAGAGCAATCTGAGTCCTGTTCTCGGCTTGGATTCCTCTAAAAAGATTCTGTCGCAGTGCAAGGCAAACAAGATAAATCTTCCCATATATGCCATAGGCGGAATAGAAATCAGAGACATAGAAAGTCTTGTAAACGCGGGATTTTACGGCATAGCCGTTTCTTCACTCATACTTGATTCTGAGCATCCGGTCGATACGGCGAGACGAGTAGTTGGAATATTTAACGAATAACAAACATATATTTTATGGAAAAACTGATCATTGCAGGCAAAACATTTGAATCCAGACTGTTTTTGGGAACGGGTAAATTCCCGTCCAATAAAGTCATGGGTGATGCAATAGAGGCAAGCGGCACACAAATGGTGACCACGGCCTTAAAAAGAATTGACGTAGAGCATTCCGAAAGCGATGACATGCTCCGCTACATAAACAGAGACAAGGTAGTTCTTCTGCCAAATACTTCCGGCGTAAGAACGGCTGAAGAGGCTGTTTTTGCGGCGCAGATAGCACGTGAGGCGCTTGAAACAAACTGGCTTAAGTTGGAAATACATCCTGATCCGAAGCATTTGCTTGCCGATGCCGTTGAGACTTTGAAAGCCACCGAGATATTGGCAAAAGACGGTTTTATAGTATTGCCTTATGTTCAGGCGGATCCCGTTTTGTGCAAACAGCTTGAGCAGGCGGGAGCGGCAACGGTCATGCCATTGGCCGCACCCATAGGAACCAACAAGGGACTTGTGACAAAAGAGATGTTGGAGATAATAATATCTCAGAGCAACGTTCCCGTGGTGATTGATGCCGGCATAGGAGCGCCGAGTCACGCCGCAGAAGCCATGGAAATGGGGGCTGCCGCGGTATTGGTCAACACTGCGATTGCCATATCCGACGATCCAGTCAAGATGGCACGGGCATTCAGTCAGGCGGTAGTTGCGGGCAGGACAGCCTTTGAAGCAGGCCTTGCCTCAGGGTTCAGATACGCACAGGCGTCTTCTCCTTTAACCGAATTCCTTAATTTGTAAGCTAAACTCAAAAACAAAAAACATAGAAATGAAACAATCAAAAGAAATATGCAATCCTTATAACGCCTCCAAGAAGATATATCTTAAGGGAAAGATACACGACATAAAAGTCGGTATGAGGGAGGTCACACTTACCGATACGGTTGAAAACGGCATAAGACGCAGCAACGGCACTATACGTTTGTATGACACTTCAGGTGTTTATACGGATCCTGATGCAAAAATAGACCTAAAACAGGGTTTACCCCGTTTCAGGGAGGCGTGGTTAAATAAAAGAGAGGACCTGGTAAGACTTACGGATTTCACTTCGGTTTACAGCAAATCGAGGTTGAATGATCCCGAACTTGAACCTTTCCGTTTCAAAGTAAAACACCTTCCATTCAAGGCCAAACAAGGATGCAGGATAACACAGATGGCATTGGCAAAGGCAGGAATAATAACTCCGGAGATGGAATATGTTGCAATCAGGGAGAATCTAAGTACGGATACAAAGGAAGGCAGTTACATCACTCCGGAATTTGTCCGTCAGGAAGTGGCTGCGGGTCGTGCGGTTATACCTGCCAATCCCAATCATCCGGAAGCAGAACCGATGATTATAGGAAACAAGTTTCTCGTAAAGATAAACACCAACATTGGAAATTCCGCCCTAAGCTCCGACATAGAACAGGAAGTGGAGAAATCCGTATGGTCTTCGCGTTGGGGCGGTGATACATTGATGGATTTGTCCACCGGCAAGCACATTCACGAAACAAGAGAATGGATAATAAGGAACTGTCCCGTTCCCATGGGCAGCGTACCAATTTATCAGGCTTTGGCAAAGGTTGACGGAAAAGCCGAAGAGCTATCATGGGAAATATTCAAGGATACCCTCATTGAGCAATGCGAACAGGGCGTTGACTACTTTACCATACATGCCGGGCTGTTGCAAAAACATATTCCTTTGGCTGCAAAGCGGCTTACAGGCATTGTATCAAGGGGAGGCTCCATTATGGCAAAATGGATGACTGCTCACAAGCAGGAGAACTTCCTTTACACTCATTTCGACCAAATATGCGAAATATTGGCCCAATACGACGTAGCCGTAAGCATAGGAGACGGATTGCGACCCGGCAGCATATTCGACGCGAACGACCGGGCACAGTTCGGAGAATTGGAAACAATGGGAAAATTGACCGAAACGGCGTGGAAAAACGACGTGCAGGTATTGATAGAAGGCCCGGGCCATGTTCCGATGCACAAGATAAAGGAGAATATGGAAAAACAGATGGAACTGTGTCACAATGCGCCATTCTATACTTTAGGACCCATAACGACGGACATAGCACCCGGTTATGACCATATTACATCTGCAATAGGCGCTGCAATGATAGGCTGGTACGGAACGGCCATGCTATGCTATGTAACGCCTAAGGAACACCTTGCTCTTCCGAACAAGGAGGATGTAAGAAACGGTATAATGGCCTATAAGATAGCTGCACATGCCGCCGATTTGGCCAAAGGACATCCTTCCGCAATGGAAAGGGACATAGCTCTAAGCAAGGCCAGATTCGAATTCAGATGGCTCGACCAGTTCAACCTTTCACTGGATCCGGAAAGGGCAAGAGAATATTACGGAGCGGAAAAGATCCACGGAACTCCTTTCTGTACCATGTGCGGACCGAACTTCTGCGCAATGCGTATATCAAGGGAGGTGTCTGGTCTTGAAACAATGGAATGACAATCTAAAAACAAACATTGACGATGAACACGACATTTTATGATACCATAAAAAACCTTGAGTGGGACAAAGTCACCGAAAGCATCTACTCCAAAACGGAAAGGGATGTAGTGTCCGCCTTGTCCAAACCGATGCTCAACATAGAGGACTTCAAGGCACTGATTTCCCCTGCCGCCGAAAAATTCCTCGAACCTATGGCTCAATTGAGCAGAAACATAACCCGGAAACGTTTCGGCAAGGTAATGCAGTTCTATATCCCCCTTTATTTGTCGAACGAATGCAGCAACCATTGCATATACTGCGGATTCAACCACAACAACCCAATAAAGCGCATAACACTCGACGATGAACAAATACTGAGGGAAATAAAGATTATAAAATCCATGGGTTACGACAACGTACTTCTTCTTACCGGAGAATTTCCTCGTCATGCCGGAGTGGATTATATAGAACATTCGATAGAGCTTTGCAGACCTTATTTTTCGGCAATAAACCTCGAGGTCTTTCCAATGAGGGTGGAACAATACGAAAGACTTATACGCGCAGGTGCCAACTCGGTATATGTCTATCAGGAAACATTCAACGAGAAAAGATACAAACATTACCACCCTAAAGGCATGAAGAGCAATTACGCCTATCGGCTCGGAACTCCCGAACGTTTGGCTCAGGCAGGCATTCACAGGGTTGGAATGGGTGCTTTGATAGGTTTGGAGGAATGGAGGACCGAAATGGTTTATCTGGCTTTGCATCTTCAGTTCATGACAAAAAACTACTGGAGAACAAAATATTCAATCTCTTTCCCGAGAATGCGTCCTGCCGAAGGAGGTTTTCAGGCCGACTTTTTCATGAATGAAAAGGAATTTGCACAGACAATATGGGCCTTCCGTATCTTTGACAACAATGTGGAGATAACAATGAGTACGAGGGAGACTCCTCAAATGAGGAATCATTTCGTAAGTCTGGGCGTAACCTCAATGAGCGCAGGTTCTAAGACAGACCCGGGAGGATACTCCAAACCCAACACCGAACTGGAGCAATTCCATATAAACGACGACCGTTCGGTCGAAGAAATGGAGGCAATGGTAAGAGCCCAGGGATACGACGTGATATTCAAGGACTGGGACAAAATACTCAACTGACATGCTTTCGGACAGGGAGAAGACAAGATACGCAAGACAGATATCATTGCAGGACTTCGGAATCGAGGGTCAGGAAAAACTTAAAGATTCCAAAGTCCTGATTGTCGGACTCGGCGGTTTGGGAAGCATAGAAGGCCTTTATCTTGCGGCGGCAGGGGCAGGCACGATAGGCTTGATTGACGGGGACAGGATAAGTCTGTCAAATCTTCAAAGGCAAATACTATACAGGGAAGTTCAGGAAGGAATGCCCAAAGCCTCAACGGCAAAGGAGAACCTCATGCAGCTGAATTCCAACTGCCGTTTCCAAACCTACGACTTCTTCCTGAACAGGGACAATGCCGAAGACATAATCCGTAACTATGACATGGTAATGGACGCAAGCGACAACTTTGCAACACGCTATCTAATCAACGATGCGTGTTTCAAACTTCGCAAGGCCTTCGTTTACTGTTCCATATCGGACATGACGGCTCAGATTTGCCTTTTCGACTTCAAGGTTTCCGACAGGAGTTACAGAGATTTGTTTCCGGAAGACATGCATCGCGAGGACGAAACTTTCCAAAACAATGCCGTCATCGGCGTTTTGCCGGCAATAGCGGGAAGCATCTGCGTGAACGAAGCAATAAAGCACATAACCGGTATGGGAAACACACTGTTGAACCGCCTTTTGACATTTGATTTGTCAACCAACGATTTTGCCGTTTTCGACTTGTGAAAAACGGAATTTGATTCTGTAAAAACGGATTCAGAAAAGAAAAAATCCTTTTCTGAATCCGTTTTTTTCTTTTCTGAAAACAGAGAATAACAATCAAATTCCATTTCCGGTCACCCGAACAATAATTTTTTTACCTTTTCGTTTGATATGAGTTATTTCCGAAATGGTATGGGGAAAATCCGCATTGATGTCAGCGTAAGCAACGATTTGTTGTGCGACAACAGAGTCGACAAGACATGTCGCTCATTGTCGGAGTATGGCCTTGAGGTCAGGCTTACGGGAAAAAGGACAAAGGATTCTCCGGACTTGAATCCGCGTCCGTACAAATACGAAAGGATAAAGGTGTTTTTCGGAAAAAACGCCTTGTATTATGCGGAACTGAACACCAGACTTTTTTTCAAGCTGTTGTTTTCAAGACAGGACATTCTCTGGGCCAACGATTTGGATACCCTTTTGGCTAATTTTCTTGTTTCACGCATAAAACGCAAGCCTTTGATTTTCGATTCGCACGAGCATTTCACCCAGGTGCCGGAATTGAAAAACAATCCGTTTGCGCAAAAGGTGTGGACGAAAATAGAGAAGTTCTGTGTAAGCGGATTGAAATACGTCGTCACCGTATGCAATCCGATAAAGAAATATTTCAAAGACCGATACGGAGTGGAGGCAGTTGTGGTTAGAAACATGCCGTTGAAACGTAAAAGGCAGGATGCGTTCACGCCGGCGGAAGAGAAGGAAAACGTTGTCGTGTGGCAGGGAGCGGTCAATGTGGAAAGGGGACTTGAGGAATTGTGCGAGGCTTTCAAATGGATAAACGCAAAACTGTACATAATCGGACAGGGAGACATAAGGGACGAACTGGAAAGGCATGTCGAAAAGGAAGGGCTTGGAGAGAGGATACGTTTTTTCGGCAGGTTGCCGTTTGAGGAAATGATGAGTCTTGCCGAAAAAGCAAAACTCGGAGTGTCGATAGACAAGGACACGAACATGAATTATGCCGTAAGTCTGCCGAACAAGATTTTCGAATACATACATTGTTCCGTTCCGATTCTGGCTTCACCCCTTCGGGAAATAAAACCGATAATCGAGAAATACGAAACGGGGGAATTTATCCGTTCATACGATTCAAAGGATTTGAGCATGCAGATAAACGGTCTGATTTCGGACAATGAGAAATTGAACCGTTATGCCGAAAATTGTCGTTCGGCTTCGGAGGATTTGACATGGCAGAAAGAGGAAAAGAAAATTTTCGGACTGATAGACAGAGTGTTGCAGGAAAAATGATATCCATTCTTATACCTGTTTACAATGAGAACTGCGTCCAGCTTGTGAGCGAATTGCACGCGCAGGCCGAGGAACTCGGATTTGACTTTGAAATCCTTGTGGTTGACGACCATTCCCCCAATCCTGACAAGGCCAACAGGGTAATAAGACAATGGAGCGGCGTGTATTACGAAGAGTTGCCGCAAAACTACGGACGCTCCAAGATAAGAAACTATATGGCGGAAAAAGCCAAGGGAGATTATCTGATTTTTCTTGACGGAGACAGCGGAATAAACAACAGATGTTTTTTGAAGAACTATTGTTGTTTCATGGGCAAATTAGATGTCGTTTGCGGAGGGACGGAATATTGTCAAAAGGAATTCGTGGACAGAAAATACATATTGCACTGGAAGAACGGTTCAATTCGCGAGAGCAATGCAAAGAAAAGAAACACCGCCTGTTTCACTTCCAATAACTTCATGATAAGAAAGCAGGTCTTTTCGTGTACCGGTTTTGATGCGGAACTGAAAACCTACGGTCATGAGGACACCCTTTTCGACATAATGCTGAAAGAACGCAAGGTAAAGATTAAGCACATAGACAATCCCGTAGTACATCTCGGACTAAAACCGTTCGACAAATTCATCTCCGACATAGAAAGTGCCACAAGAAACCTTAAGACAATATATGACAAATACGGACACAGGGTTGACTTGAAGCGCATAAGGCTTGTAAGGGCCGCTTCGTATTTGAGCCGTCTGCATTTGTGCGGATTATACAGAGCGGGATTCAGGATATTGAAACCTTTAATGCTTTACTGCCTGAAAAGCAAAAATCCCAATCTGTACGTTTTGGATTTGTACAAATTGGGAATCTATGTCGAATCCTGCTGAAGCGTTCAACTGACTATTATTTTTCCGTCTTCGCAGGCAATGACCTTTGCGCGGCATTTGTCTATCACTATGTAGTCGTGCGTTGCCATAAGTACGCTCGTGCCGTGTTTTTCGTTTATATGTTTCAACAGCATTACGATTTCTTCACTTGTTATGGGGTCAAGATTTCCCGTAGGTTCGTCTGCCAGAATCAATTCGGGACTGTTTACCACCGCTCTTGCTATTGCGACCCTTTGCATTTCGCCTTCGCTCAAATCGCAAGCCTGTTCCTCCGCCTTCATAAGCAGTCCCACATCATCCAATGCCTGCAATATCCTTGTTTTCATTGCTTTTCTGTCTCTCCATCCGGTTGCCCTCAACACAAATGCAAGATTGTCATAGACCGAACGGTCTTTCAACAGTTGGAAATCCTGGAAAATGATACCCAGTTTCCGTCTCAACATGGGTATTTGCCTTCTTTTTATCTTTCTAAGGTCGAATCCGCAAACCACAGCGGTTCCCTTTTCAATCGGAACATCGGCATAAACGGACTTCAGCAAAGAACTCTTGCCAGAACCCGTCTTGCCTATAAGGTAAACGAATTCACCTTTTTCCAATGTAAGGTTTATGTCCGACAGAACAGGCTGGTCGAAAGCCAAATCGACACCTTCAAAATTTATTACATATTTTTTCTCGTCCATTTTATAAATTCTCTTTTATTTTTGTCAGTTTCTTTTTAATGAAATATCGTAATCCCAATACAAACACAAACCACATTACCACAATATAGGCGATGTAATATATGTCCTCAAGGAATAATGCGGCAATGATGGAAATTATTGTGACTACAATCTGAATAGACATTGTTATTATTGTAGTTTTTTTATGTGTATAGCCTGTCCTGAGGAGCAAATGATGAATATGTATCTTGTCTGCGCTGAAAGGACTCTTTCCTCTGCGTACGCGGGATATGAACACCCTCAAAGTATCTGCCAAAGGCAAAAAGAAAAACATTACAAACACCAGTATGTTGCTTTTTACCGGCATTTTGAATAAGGTACTCGGCTCAATACCGTTGTAATCCATGGAGACAATAAGTCTTATTGCTATCATAAAACCTATAAACAAGCTTCCAGTGTCTCCCATGAACACTTTGGCCGGCTGCCAGTTGTAAAACAGAAAGCCCATTATCGCACCGCACATGGCAACATCGACAATAATCCAAAATGATGAGCTTGCGAACAGTTCCGTTTCCTTTATGTCCAGACCCACAACAAATAATCCGTACAGAAGAAGAAAGAAAAATACCGACAATGCCTGAGTTCCCGCTTGTCCGTCTATACCGTCTATAAGGTTGTATGCGTTTGCCACAACTATTATGAACGAAATAGTCAATATGTAACTCAACCATTCTGGCAGTTCCTCTATTCCAAACAGGCCGTAGAGACCGTGTATCCGTATTCCCATATAACAGAACAGGAATCCGACTATGATTTCAATCAGAAGCTTGACTCTCGGAGACAAATCGTTCATGTCGTCCCTTATTCCCATAAAGACAACCAGTGCAAACAACAGTATGAACGATACAATCTCCCAAATGTTTGTCAGATAAGGATCTTTGGTGGCAAAAAGCGCAAAAGAAAATGCGAATGCCAGAAAAATAACCAGGCCTCCCATATGTGCCGTATAGCCTTTGTGTATTTTTCTTCCGCCGGATTTATCCAAAATCCTGTACTTCTCCATAAGCCTTATGAAAGGCGGCATACACAGAAATGAAATCAAAAATGCAACTACAAAAGATACAGATAAAATCATACTAATCATTATTACATTATTCGAGTGCAAAGATAGCATTTTTCTCGTAATGAATATTTTTAACCAATAATTTGTTTTATTATTATGAATTTTGAATATCGTGAAAGCGGAGGTAAGACCATGCAGATAATTCGACAATAAAACTTTATTCGTTGTGTATATAAGGTATCTCGTTTTTTTTTTGTACTTTTGAAATCTCTAACTTTGAAGTAGTTGTTTTGGATAAAGAAAATATATAAAAAATGCAGACTATCATAATATTGGATCACGGTTCTCAATATACGCAACTGATTGCCAGAAAAGTAAGAGAGCTGAACGTTTACTGTGAAATACACCCTTACAACAAAATACCGGATTTGGGACCGGAGGTTGCAGGGGTTATTCTTAGTGGAAGTCCTTGCAGTGTCAGGGATGAAAATGCTCCTCAGACCGATTTGAGATTTAAAGGGAGGATTCCGGTTTTGGGCATATGCTACGGTGCGCAGTACATGGCAGACAAATTCGGGGGAGAGGTCATCGCAAGTAAAATAAGGGAATACGGAAGGGCTCGATTAAGTCATATAGATACGGAAAACAAACTTCTCAAAGGCATACCCGTTAATTCGCAGGTATGGATGAGCCACGGAGACACCATTCTTCGCCTTCCCGAAAATTACACTTTGATATGCTCGACCGAAAACGTGGAAAATGCCGGATACAAGGTAAATGGAGAAGAAACTTATGCCATACAGTTTCATCCGGAAGTCTATCACACTACGGACGGTTTGAAGTTGTTGAAAAATTTCGTCGTAGATATATGCGGATGCAGGCAAGACTGGACGGAGGCTTCCTTTATAGATACTACGGTGTCAAACCTCAAGTCGCAACTGTCAGATGACAAAGTCGTGCTTGGTTTAAGCGGAGGAGTGGATTCATCCGTTGCCGCAATGTTGCTGCACAAGGCAATAGGCAACAATCTGAACTGCATATTCGTTGACAATGGTTTGCTCAGGAAAAACGAATTTGAGGACGTATTGTCTTCCTACAAGGACATGGGGCTGAATGTTGTAGGAGTGGATGCGAAACACGAATTTTACAATGCCCTAAAGGGATTGACGGATCCAGAAAAGAAAAGGAAGGCCATAGGCAAAACATTCATAGATGTTTTTGATGCCCAGGCGAACAAAATCAACGGAGTGAAATGGTTGGCTCAGGGAACGATATATCCTGATGTGATAGAAAGTTGCAGCGTAAAAGGTCCGAGCGTAACGATAAAGTCTCATCACAATGTGGGAGGACTGCCCGAACACATGAAGTTGAAAATAGTTGAACCTTTGAGAACTCTGTTCAAGGACGAGGTAAGAAAAGTAGGAAAGGCTCTCGGACTGAAACCTGAATTGCTCAACAGACATCCTTTTCCCGGACCCGGTCTGGCAATAAGGATTTTGGGAGAGGTGACCGATGAAAAAGTGAAAATATTGCAGGAAGTGGACGCCATTTTCATCGAAAACCTGAAAAGGGAAAACCTTTATGACAAGGTGTGGCAGGCAGGTGCCGTACTCCTTCCTATACAATCCGTGGGCGTAATGGGGGACGAAAGGACCTATGAAAGGGTTGTGGCACTCAGAGCAGTGGAATCGGTGGATGGAATGACTGCCGACTGGTCTCATCTGCCTTACGACTTCTTGGCGGAGGTGTCAAATCAAATCATAAACAGAGTAAAGGGCGTCAACAGGGTTTGCTACGATATCAGTTCCAAACCTCCAGCAACAATAGAATGGGAATAGTTTAACAAAATAGAACGGCAGCCGATGAAAACCTTGATTAAGTTGAATTGTTTCTTGATTCTGATTTTTTGTGTTCAGATTTCATTTGCTCAAAACAAAGTTCTGTCCGACGATGTTACGGTAGGACTGCATAAAGTCGAACAGGGAGAGACCTTGTACAGCATTTCCAAAAGGTTTTTCCTTTCCGTATCAGATGTAACGGAGGTAAACATAGGTCTGACGGCCGAGAACCTGAAAGCAGGTCAGATAATAAAGATACCGATTACTGTTCGCAACAAGGAACTGTTCAATGAAAAAGAGTCTCAACTGACTGCTGTCGACAACAATACTTTTCTGGTAAAGAAAAAACATGCAAAAAAAGTCGATAAGTCCACAAAAATAAACGTAGCCGTACTGTTGCCGCTGAATTATGAAGAAGTGGACAAACTGACTTTTACAAAGTTCAACATTGATGAGAAAAAACGTTTGAAATACAAATGTTTTGAATACATCAACTTCTATGAGGGCTTGAGGATTGCCCTGGATGTTCTGGAAAAAGAAGGGTACAAGGTGGACTGTTATGTTTACGACGTGGGTGAAAACGACATAAACAAAATGCAACAGGCTCTTCAGGCAAAGGAAATGGAAGACATGGATCTTATCATTCCTCTCGTTTTCAAACAGCCGTTTTCCATTGCGGCCGAATTTGCCCGAGACAACGAAATACCGATAGTCAATCCGATGAGTACTGATTTGTCTATATTGGACAACAATTATGTGTTCAAGATTCAGCCTTCACAGGCTGCGGAGGTTGAAACGGTAGTCAGACTGTTGAGGAAAAACTTCAGTCACTCCAAAGTCATAGTCTTGTATGACAACAATCCGCAAATACAATCCATGGTGAAGTATTACGAGTTGCTTCTCTCGAAGGGGTCGGCACCGTATGTGCTCATGGATTACAACAAATATTCCGCAAGAATAGCGAATCAGTTGTCTTCTTCCGATGGCAATGTGGTCATAAATTTGGTTGACAAGGGCAACATGAGGGAAAACGAATCCTATGCCAAAAGACTGTGCAAGATATTTGCATCCAAGCCCGAAGCTGACATAGTTTTGTTTGCCGATTATACGTGGATGGAATTCCCGACCTTCGACTTGACTCTGTTGGACAAATACCGTTTCCATTTTGTTTTGAGTTATTTGAACGATTATTCCAATCCCGACTTTGTGAATTTTGTGAAAATATTCAGAGAGCATTTCAAGACCGAACCGGATAAAATATATGCGGCATTGGGATATGACATAATGATATATTTTGTTCGCAGCCTCATAGAAAACGGAGAAGATTTCATGTCGGAACCAAACATGGATGATACTAAAACGATGATAAGTCCGTTCCGTTTCGAGAGAAAGGATGAAACAAAGGGATATCAGAACAAGATGACGACGATATACGCGATTGAAAACTACAAGATAAAATCTATTGGAAGATAAAGATGAGCAGGATTAGGAATTTGATGTTTGTTTTGTTTTCTATACCGTTTTTCATGCAGATTCAAGCCCAAGGAGACAGCATAAAAACGGGGATTGTTCACGATTTGAGCAAGAGTCATTTCGAGTTGAAAAATTTCGACAAGGAAAAAAACAATATCGACACATCTCCCATTTATTTCGAACTTGACAACGAGAAACTTCAATCCGGAAGAATTATACTTAATCTTTCGACCTTGAAGCAGGAAGACATAAACATAAGTTGGCAAAACTATTCGAGCAAATCCTCAAGGGCCCGTTGGGTATCGAAATTGCAATACAGGCTTTCGGAAGACGATGATTGGAAAGACGTATTGGATTCACGCTCGAGGCCATACGAGTTTTACACAAACAGAAGACGATATACAAAAAATTTCAGCAAGGCTTATCTCCCCAAGGAATGCAACGACAAGGAATTCGTTCAAGTTTCGTGGAAGTTGTACAAGATAGGAGGACGGGGAGTCAATCCTCAGATAAAAACAAGAAACATAAAGGTTTTGTCAAACACCGATCCATACATGGGATTATCGGCCGAAATAACCCCGATAGTGCATAAGGGAAAAGAATACGAAAAAGTCGACAAATTAATTTTCAATCACATACCTCTGCCTTATACTTATCCTGAAACGATTCGAATGAGAATAACAGGCAAACATATAAGAGAGAATGTAACACTGGAGATAAGCGGCAAGGACAAGGATGTGTTCAGCATAGATTCAAAAACAACAGACATAACAAAAACGAGCAAGACGGTAGTTGTGAAGTATGCTCCAAAAAAAGAAGGGGTTCATAAGGCAGTGCTTACAATAAATACCAAAAAACTACCGAATCCCATACATATACCTTTGGAGGGTTCATGTCTTAATGCGGTTGACTTTCAAAAAAACTTGCTAAGTCCCGATTCCGTGTCGAGTGCAAACGTCTCATACGCTGCCGGAGTTTTTTCTCACAAGGAATATCAGTTCAGGTTGAAAATAAAAGACGTCGACAACTCTGTCGAATCAATCGAAAAGGGAAAAATAGAAACAGGAATAAAAGTAAAATACAGGTGGTTAAGGGATTCGGAAATATTGTTCGAAATGTCGGACAGGGTAAAGACGGATTCGTATTGCGTCCCTTTACAATCGCCTATGACCTCCAACAGACTGGAAATAGAAATAGAGAATCCCGACCGGTTTACCTTGACGGACCTTTATTTCGGTTTGCCGAAGCCGAGACGGGTTATCAAATCGGGCAACTGGGATGATCCCGAAATATGGGAAAACAGGCAAAGACCGACGATAGAGGACGTTGTTTACATAAGCGACAGTTGCAATGTGGAGGTGAATACGGATGTCATGTGTGCCATGTTGGTTTTGGGAGACAAGGTAAACGTAGACATAAACACCGGAAAGATATTTTACATTTCGGGAAACATAATATACGGCAAGCAATCATATTTCACAGTGCATCAATATCTGATTCCCAACAAATGGAACTACATATCTTCTCCGGTAAACAAGACAAAAGCGTTGATATACTCCATGATAGACGACAACAACGAAACCTGGCTGATGAAATACAACACAGGCGTAATGAGCAAACACGGAGATTATTGGAGCGAATATCTTACCGACCCGAATTATGACATAGAAGCCGCAAGAGGATATGCAGTCTATACCCATAAACCGCTAAATGTGAAATACGAAGGAATATTGTGCGACAGCAGAACAACATTCACCCTTGTTACAAAAAACCATGACAAATGGAATCTTCTGGGCAATCCGTTTACCGCCCCTTTAAGTACGAAAAAACTCTTTGAAGACGTGGACGGAAAGATACAAGGCAACGCCATTTTCCTGCTCGACAGGGAAAACAAGGTATATAACCCCATCATTGTGGACTCCAACGAAGATGTCATGATACCTTCGCTCGAATCGTTTTTCGTTGAAGCAATCAGAGACGGAAGCGAAATAACCTTCAAGAGAAGTCACCAATACATTCCCAAAACAGGCAGGCAGTCTTTGGTCAATCACAACTACCTCAACCTTTCCGCAAGCGTGGATGGCAAGACGCAATACGCTCTTATGGGCATGATAGACAATGCTTCCTATGACTTTGACGAATACGATGCACACAAAATGTTCGGAACCAACGAAGAAATGGCGGAAATATACTTCCTCGTAGGCGAACAGGAGTTATCCGTCAACACCTTCCCGGGATATCCCGCATGCTTTGACGTAGGCCTTTATATAGGTCAGCCGGCCAAAACAGAATTATCTCTGAACAATCTTTCCGTTCTGCCTCAAAACATCGTTGTATTGCTCGAAGACAAGGACGAAGGCAGATTTTATGACATGTGCAAGGGCGAAAACATAGTCACAGACCTTAAAAGCGGAACGACTAACGACAAATACAGAATTCATCTGAACAAAGCAATAAACATATACGAGATACATCCTGAATATTCGGGAATATATCTATGGCAGGACAATGGAAGAATACTGGTTTACTCGGACCAGATAAACGAACTGCAAACAATAAGGTTATGGGACAAAAACCATAATCTTGTGGATGAAAAAACATTCGGCAATAAAGTTGTCGTATTTGACAAAGACATGGAACCGGGCCGCTATACAGTCGATTTGAACGTCGAGGACAAGTGGATTACGGACTTCATTGTTGAAATAAAGTGATGGAATCAATGAAACGATTTAACCTGTTATTCATTTTAATTTTTCTCTTTCTCTCTTTACCGGTCTGTTTCGGACAGACAGGTTCAATAATCAAATTGTTGGAAAAAGGAGACTATTCCCAAGCTTTCGAGAAATTGCAGACAGCTTACAAGGATACTGCAAACACCGAACGATACAGCCTGCTTTATTCTTATTATTCCGACAAAAACAATCCCGACAGGAATCCGTTCAAGGCCTATTATTACGCACAACAAAACAATCGGTTCGACAATTCGGAGAAAATAGAACTGGAAACACTGAGCAGGCAAACCCTCGACGAATTTTACAAATCCAAAGACATAGATGCCTTGAAGGAATACGTCCTGTGCTTCCGTGAGGAAACCGTGTATGCAAAAGAGGCTCAACGTTTGCTTGAACAGTTCGCATTCGAAAAGGTACAACAACTGAATACCATTGAAGCATACGAACAATACATAAAGGAATACCCGCAGGCCGTACAATCAAGTTTGGCAAAACAGTCCATGGACGAGTTGATTGTAAGCAAGGTATTGGACAGTGACGATTTGAATGTATTGGAAGCTTTTGTCGCCACCTCCGACAAGCAGGAATATGTTGCCAAGGCACAGGAAAAAATTGAAAAAATAATATTTACAAAGGCCTTGGAGACAAACACACCCGAGGCTTATGCGGATTACTTGGATCGCTATCCTCGGGGAAGATACAAAAAACTGGTAGAAGAAAGACTTGAAGATGTATTGTATTCCCAAGTGATGAGTTCGGACAGGATTTCCGATTATACGGTGTTCGTAAACACCTATACCGAACATCCTAAGTACACTTCGGTTCTGGACAAACTGAAAAGACTGACTTTCCAACGGCTGTCGATGGAAGGAATGCAAACTCTTTTGACCATTACCCAAGATTCCAACATGCTGAACGATTTCGCAAAACAATACCTTAAAGACACAAGGAAACAAACCATAGACAGATTCCTTTCCTACTTCCCTTATATGAAGGCGAGTTCCGTTGTAACCAAAGCGGAAAAAGACGGAAAAAACATAGACAAACTCTTGTCCAAAACAAGCATAACCAAAGAAGATGCAAGACAAAACAGAACACTCTTCCTTCAGAAAGACAATTTACATTCCTGCAAACTGCTGCAAAAGTACATAAAACAGACAATCAAAAACAAAACATCCCTGAATCTGCCCGAAAATTCCATAATGCGCAATTACTATCAGTCCGACAGACTGCCCGTTTCTTTCCTTGCCAAAGAGTTTCCTCTCGCAAGGGAACTGAAACTGAAAGACAGCGAGGTGTTCTCCATGTATTCAAAAGAAGGATATGACCCGCGTTCGGAAGAAAGAAATCGAGACATCTATCATAAAAGAACAAACTCTTGGCAAACGACCGATACACTGCTTCTTCCTGACAACATAAACAGCCGTTACAACGAGGTCAATCCACTGCTAACAGAGGATAAAAAGACCATTTTCTTCAGCTCTGACAACGGAGTGAATCACGGAGGCTTGGACATATACCTTTCTCACAGAAGAGATACTAATTCATGGGACAATTGGAGCGAACCGATTCTGCTCGGCTCAAACATAAATTCCGACAAGGATGACGTCATTATCGAAATAGACGGCAACGAATTGGTGGTCGAATCAGACACCACGCACAACAGGAAAGTTTTTGTAATGAATGAACGTCTTGAATTTACGGACGGGTATCTGTTGAACCAAAACGGAGACTTCCTGAAAGGAGAAATAATACTGCTGGATTCCGCAACGCTGGATACTCTCTTCATAACAGCTACCAACGACAAGGGTTATTTTGCCTATCTGAAGCCTTCAACACCATATATAGCATATTCGCACATGGAAAATTGCATAAGCTTTTTCCCTGAGGACAATTCACAGGTGACGGTACAAAGCATAGAGGAGTTGATTTCCTCAAAAAAACTGTATCTTATTGAAAGTCCTTTCAGCGATAAAAAACCTACGGAATTCACTCCAGAAGGAAAAAGGCAATTGGAATATTTCGCAAAAAGCATCAGACAACTCAATTACATGACTACCGTATCGGTACATGTCCATTCGGGAAACAAGAAAACCGACAAGCAGGAGCTGTCGGATATTCAGGCGGAAAAAATCTCCAAACTGTTAATCGCAAACGGAGTGAACAAAACGAAAATAATTGTCCTCGGCTACGGAGACACCCGTCCCGTAATAGGCTGGGAAAACAAAAACAGACTGGAAATAGGTTTTCTGAACAGGTAAATACGGAATCAAATTCCACGGAAATGGAATCAAGTTTCATTTTTTTCAAATCAAATTCCAGATAAATGAAATCAAGTTTCGATAAACGCAGATAAATTTCATATTTTTGCCTTTGCAGAGGTAATGAAACAAAATTGAACGTATGAAAAAAATTAAACGATTTTTCGAGTATTTTTTTGTCGAACCGACAAGGGCGATTAAAGCCGGAAAACTCAATGAAGGGGAAAGCGTTATTTACAGACCCTTGTATGTAGTGCTGCTTGCGGTTATGTTGGGCACCATGATGATTCTGTCAACCGATGCCGGCATTTCAGGAGACGAACATCTGCATGTAAAGCATGCCAAGGACATATTGAATTACTATAAGACCTTAGGAGAAGACAAAACGGCTGCAACCATAACCGCATCGAACAATCTGCCATATTACGGACAGTTGCCCGATACGGTAATATACATAATCACCGAACTCTTTTCAATAGACGACTACATGGGATTCAGGCATCTGGTCTGCAGCATCATAGGCTGGATAGGCATATTGTTCGCTTCGCTTCTGGCAAAAAGGGTCGGAGGATGGCGTGCAGCGGTTTTCACGGCCTTGCTGCTTTTCATATCCCCGCGTTATCTCGGACACTCGTTCAACAATCTGAAGGACATACCCTTCGCCACAGCATGTATAATGTCGGTTTACTATATGGTCAAATTCCTGGACAATTTGCCAAAGATAAGGCTTTCAACCTCCATAATGCTTGCCCTGTCCATAGCATTTGCAACTGCAATAAGGGTCGGAGGATTGCTTATGATGGCATACTTCGGACTGTTCGCACTGCTTTACTACATATACAGACGCAAGGAACTCAAACCCGTTTTCACAAAGACTCTGATTTGGTCTTTGGGAATATGTCTTGTTGCATACATCATTGCCGTTCTGGTATGGCCTTACGCTTTGGAAGCCCCTGTAAGCCATGTTGCGGACACGTTGAAAAACATGAACAAATTCGCTGTAAGCCTGCGTCAGATATTTGAAGGAGAATCCATATGGTCAAACGCTTTGCCGTGGTATTATACGCCGAAATACATTCTCATGACCATACCTTTGCTTGTCATACTCGGCTTTGTCTTAAGCGTGGTTTTCATCAGACACAACAGAAAGCAGTGGTTTCATTATGCAGTTCTGTTTTTTGCATGTATTTTCCCCGTATTCTGGATAGTAATCAACAATTCCAATGTCTATGGAGGTTGGAGACATTCCCTGTTCGTTTATCCGCCCATGGTGGTTCTGGCAGGATTGGGACTTTCCACGCTTCTGTCTCTGATAAAGAACAAATATGTGAAATATGTAACAGGACTTGCATTCTTAGTTCTGGCCTTTCATCCTGTCAGACACTGTATTGCCAACCATCCTTACGAATACGTTTATTTCAATCAATTGGTCGGCTCCACCGAATCGGCCTACGGTCAGTATGAAATGGACTATTACTTCCATTCCTTGCGGGAAGCGTCCGAATGGGTATTGCATAATGCAAAACGGGACGGCAATACGACATCGGACAAGATAATAGTGGCAAGCTGGCACATGCCGCCGGTGGAATATTATTTCAGAAAGGATACCAACAGATTCAAAACGGCTTTCACGCGTTGGAATGAGAAAGGGGAAACAGACTGGGACTATGCAATATTCTGCAATACCGGAATAGAATCCGAGTGTTTGAGGAACAATTATTTCCCGCCTAAAAATACGGTACACAGAATAGAGGTTGACGGAAAGCCAATATGTGTCGTTCTGAAAAGGGAGGACAAGAATGATTTTTATGCGACAAATGCCATGAAGGCGAACGATTATGCCAAAGCTAAAGAGCTGTACTGCAAAGCACTGAAGGCGGACTCTCTGAATGAGACAGCAATAATCAATCTAAGCCAGATATATCTTACGGAGGCTCAAACGGATTCATCCTCTATGAACAAACTGGACAGCTGTCTGACATTGCTCGACAGAATGCTGAAATACAATCCTAAAAATGAAACGGCCAATTATTTCAAAGCCTATGCGCTATATTCTGATAAACAATTTGAGCAAGCGTTGTCCGTATGCGATTTCATCATTTCAATTAACAGCAAATACTCGGGGGCATACAGTCTTGCTGCAAACATAATGTTGAATCAAGGAAACCTTGCAGGGGCGGAGGAATATCTGACAAGAATAATTCATATAGGAAGAGCGGACAATCAGACCGTAAACATGCTTGTATCCATATACATGGCACAAGGACTGGATCAGGCCAATGCCTATGTGAAACTGTATTCTATTCTGGAAGAATATTATCGCAAGGAAGGAAATGAAAAAATGGCTGAGGAATATGCCAAGGCCATAGAACAGATAATGCAAAGCATGTATGTAAAATAATAAAACATTAGAACGTATGAAAGTAGTAGAAATTGCAAAGGACATATACTCTGTCGGAGTACGTGACTGGAATGTCAGGAATTTTCATGGTTATCTTACACAAAAAGGTACATCCTACAATGCTTATCTTATAATGGATGAGAAAGTGACGCTGATAGACAGTGTCAAGGCTCCATTTTCACAAGAGTTGCTTGAAAGGATATCTCAGGTCATAGAACCTTCAAAGATAGATTATGTAATTTCCAATCATGTTGAAATGGATCATTCAGGTGCCATGCCGTACTTGATGAAACATTTGACTAATGCCGTAATCGTATGTTCAGCCGCTGCAGAAAAGGAACACAAGATGCACTTCGATACATCCGGCTGGAAGTTTCAAACCGTAAAAACGGGGGATACCCTGTCTATAGGCAGACGTTCTCTTTCCTTCCTTATGACTCCTATGGTGCATTGGCCTGATAACATGGTGACATATTGCCCTGAAGACAAGATATTGTTCTCCAACGATGCATTTGGCCAGCATTTGGCATCTTCCGAGCTGTTCGACGATGAATTAAGTTTGGACCTTATACTTGCCGAAGCGAAAAAGTACTATGCCAACATAGTAATGCCTTATTCCTCTCAGGTTGTTGCAACCCTAAAGGCAGCAAGCAGCCTTGACATAAGGATGATTGCACCGAGCCACGGCTTAATCTGGAGAAAGAATCTTCCTGCGATATTGGAGTGCTATACAAAATGGAGTCGGTCCGAAACGGTAAAGAAAGCGGTCATTGTATTCGACAGCATGTGGGGAAGTACCGAGAAAATAGCTTATGCAATCAGACATGCCTTCGAGGCAAAGGGGTATTCTTACAAATTCTTTGATTTGAAATCCAACCATATTTCGGATGTAATAACAGACTGCCTGGACGCAGAATTCATTTGTGTCGGAAGCCCTACGCTGAACAAAAACATCATGCCGTCGGTTGCAGCAATGATGACATACATACAAGGTCTGATATGCAAGGGAAAGAAAGGAATACTTTTCGGTTCTTACGGATGGGCGCCAATCAACATGAAAGTGATGCAGAGATTCTTTGACGAAAGCGGAATCGAAACTTTCGCAAGCTACAATCTCAACTTCGTGCCTAAGAACGAGGACTTGAAAAAGATAACGGAAGACTTGTCCGCCAAGTTGTAGCGGAACGTTTCATAGAAAAACAAATGCGGCCAATATATGATTGACCGCATTTTTTTTTCATATTATACCTGTTAGAATGGCAGGTCTTCGTCCGTACCGCTCGGAGGTATGGAGTTGAATCCCTGTTCTTCTGCAGCAGTCTGGGCATAAGGCTGGGTATTAGCCTGTGGCTGCTGATAGGTTTGATTGACCGCAGGTGCCGGTGCAGGATTGTACGAATTGCCGTAAGGTTGCGCCTGCGGCTGTTGATAATATGGATTGGGATTTTGAGCATAACCGGTTGCAGATGCAAAAGGCTCCACCTTGAAACATCTTAAATCCGTATACCAACGTTCCTGAAATTCCCTCGATTCAACCGAAAAACCTACCCTGACCTGAGATTGAACCGGTATGTTTCTTATCATGTTCAACCTGTCCTCACCAAACAAGGTGAATGCCACCATCTTCGGATATTGCTCTTCCGTTTCTATTACAAAACCGCCCTTTACCCAAGGCCCTCTCTGACTTTCTCCTGATACCTCAGGCAAAAGCTTTACCAATCTGCCAATTATTTCCATATCTATATTGTTTTATTTGTTTTTTAACCATGTATCCAACCAGTCGAAGAAGTTTCTCTGCCACAAAATTGCGTTTTGAGGCTTAAGAACCCAGTGTGTCTCATCAGGGAAATAAAGATATCGTGCCGGTATTCCCCTTATCACGGCCGCATTGTATGCCGCCATACCCTGGGATGCCACTATACGGAAATCATATTCTGAATGTATGACCATTATAGGCGTATCCCATTTATCCACAAATTTATGAGGAGAGTTCGCATACGACCTCTGGGCAACGGCATTCTTCCTGTCCCAATACGGTCCGCCCAAATCCCAGTTTACAAACCACATTTCCTCTGTTTCCAAATACTGTTGTTCAAGATTGAACATTCCATTGTGTGCAATGAAACATTTAAATCTCTTGTTGTGATGACCTGCTAACCAATAGACGGAATAACCTCCGAAACTTGCTCCAACAGCTCCCAAACGGTCTTTGTCAACGTAACTTTCCTTACAAAGTTCGTCTATCGCCGTAAGGTAATCTCTCATGCACTGTCCGCCGTAATCACCGCTCACCTGCTCATTCCATTGCTGACCAAAGCCCGGAAGACCTCTTCTGTTAGGCGCTACGACTATGTATCCGTTGGCAGCCATTATCTGAAAGTTCCATCTGTATGACCAAAACTGTGAAACCGTACTCTGAGGTCCGCCTTCACAATAAAGCAATGCAGGGTATTTTTTTGTGGAATCGAAATCAGGCGGATATATTACCCAAGTATGCAAATCCTTTCCATCGGTTGCCTTAAGCCAACGCTCCTCTACCCTGCCCCACTTTATCTTTGCCATAAGGTCATCGTTGGATGCGGAAATCTTTTTTTCCTTTCCCGTGGACTCCTCTACCGTCCATATCTCATTGGGATGGGACATGCTCATCTTTTCTCCTACAAGCAATCCGTTCTTTGCAAGGTTGACAGACGTATAGTCATGAACACCGGATGTTATCTGTTTTATCGCCTTGTCCTCCATGCTTATCTTGTATATGTTGTCAACAGCATGGTAGTCCGATACGAAATAAATCCATTTGCCGTCGGCGGAAAATGTCAATCCTCCTACGTTCTGGTCAAAATCCGGAGTATAATATTCCGTCTTGCCCGTACTCAAATCGCATACCATCAATCTTATCTTGTCGGCTTCATAGCCGTCCCTTTCCATGCTTTCCCATGCGATTTTTTTACCGTCAGGCGAAAATACCGGATTCTGGTCATAACCCATCATCCCTTCACTCAAATTGACAGTGCTGCCTTTCTCCACATCATAAAGATAAATATCGGAATTTGTGGAAAAGGCATATTCCTTACCTGTTTTCTTCCTGCATGTATATGCTATCGTTTTGCTGTCCGGACTCCAAGCTATCTGTTCCATTCCACCCCAAGGACGCATAGGTGACTCGTATTCCGTATTCTCAAGCAGGTTCTTGCCTTCGGAAACGGTCTTGCCGTCAAATGCCGCAACAAATGGCTGTGGTATTTCGTCAACCCATCTGTCCCAATGTCTGTATGCAAGATCGTCGTTGATTCTTCCCGTCGTCTTGTCCAAACCTTTCTTCAATTCGGCATACTTGTCCTTCTTCGGAACCGCCTTTACATAAACTATCTTCTTGCCGTCAGGAGAATAGGAGAAACCTTCCAAAGTCGCATCCTTGAAATCGGATATGCGTCTAAGGTCACTGCCGTCAACATTCATCTGATAAATGTTCACGCCCTGCTCATCCGATGATATGAATCCTATCTTGTCCCCTTTCGGATGCCATACCGCATTCCACTCGCTTGCAGAGGTGGTGGTCAGTCTTGTAACGCCGCTGCCGTCAAGATTCATCACGTAAATCTCACTGTTTCCCTTGTTCTCCTCTATGCTGTAATAGGTAAGGGTGTAAAGAATCTTCTCACCGTCCGGAGAAACCGACACCTCGCCTATACGTCCGAACGCCCACAAAGCCTCAGGTGTCAACCTGCCGTCCTTAATCTCTATTTCCGGCTTGTCTATCACTTTCGTTTCCTGCCCGTCATGCCTTTTGCAGGAAACAAATGCCAAGCCCGCAATCAATAAAAATGTAAAAAATCTGCTTTTCATATTATTCATTTATTTGTTTGACAAACCAAGCGTCAAAGGTACGGATTATATTTGGTAGAAAAAATATTTTTTTATCTCCTTGGACAAAAACGAACTGTCCAACTGGTCAGACGCATCGCATATCTCCTTTATTTCACCATTCTCGAAAAGAATGTTTATCCTGGTATCGTTGAAGTTATAAGCCTTGTTGTGAAGCTCATCCGTAGCCGTAAAATATTTTCTCGACACCTCGTCCCCATAACTGCAAACGGATTCTATCTGTTCGTCGGTAAAAGGATTGTCCTGTATTGTAACATGTCCGAGAGTTCTATTCATGAGACTTGAAGAAAGGCGTCTCAATATTCCGTCACCGTGTCCGGACCATACCTTTACCGCACTCCATATGTCCGAATCGTCCAAAAGCCTGAAATGTTCAAGAGCCTCCCTGTCAGAAAGGTCCCTTTGTCCCTTGTCAAGAAAATAATAAAGATGAGAGCTTAGAGGATATGACTCATAATCAAGCCTTCCTTCCTGCTGCAGGTCCTTTGCCCTGAGCAGAACCTTGGATAGAAGATTGTCGGCGGCAACAACGGTCTTGTGCATGTAAACCTGCCAATACATAAGCCGTCTTGAAATGATGAACTTCTCAATGGAATATATCCCTTTCTGGTCTATCACAAGTTCATCGTCCTTGACATTGAACATTTTCAGTATTCTGTCCGTACCTATCACCCCTTCGCTCACGCCGGTAAAGAAACTGTCCCTTGTCAGATAGTCCAAACGGTCGGTGTCAACCTGTGAGGATACAAGCTGATGAAGAAAGGCCCTGCCATAACAGCCTGAGAACACATCTATTGCCGTTTGTGCAACACCGCACTCGGACATGAAGTGTTTTGTCAGCTCTTCGTGTGAACAACTGAAAAAGAAATGTTCCAGACAATGCGAAAAGGGGGCATGTCCCGTATCGTGCAGAAGAATTGCGACAAGAGTCGCACTCTCCTCTTCCCTTGAAATGTCTATTCCTTTCTGTTTCAAGACATCCAAAGCCTGATACATGAGATGCATTGCGCCGAGTGAATGGGCAAAACGCGTGTGTTCGGCTCCGGGATAGACCATATTGCTCAATCCCAACTGCCTTATGCGCCTGAGCCTTTGCATTACAGGTGTCTGAATCAAATCGAAAATATCCTCGCTCGGAATATTGATGAATCCGTAAACCGGATCGTTTATGATTTTTCTTTTATTGCTCGTAATCATTGACTGCAAAGGTACACAAAAAAAATATATGCCGGAAATGAAACTTTGTTTCGGAAAAATGGATTCAGAAAAGAAAAAATTCTTTTCTGAATCCATTTTTCCGAAATCAAATTACGGGAAATTACAACTTTTTCACATGCTTGAGAATAAGCAGATTCATCGGATTTGTTTCCAATCCGGTTATGTTTTTCTGGGCGAATCTCAGTACCTGATCATAATACAATATCACGACAGGAGCCTGCTCCATTATCATGTCGTTCATCTGTCCGTACAGTTCAGAACGCTTTGCCGCGTCTGTTTCCCTGCTTGCCCTGATGTAGAGTTCGTCGAACCTGCGGTCGGAGAAATGCGTATAGTTCGAGCCTTTGGGTGCGAAGTTTTCGGAATAGAACAGAGAGAGATAGTTTTCGGCATCGGGATAATCCGCAATCCATGAACCGCGGAACCAGTCCGTCTTGCCCTGTGCAATATGCTCTCTCAGCACTGCGGGAGGGTTTACGTCTATACTTACCTTAATACCAAGCAAACCCAACTGTTGCTGAATGTATTTGCACAAGTCAAGATAAGTTGAGGTTGTGGACAGGATTATTTCCCCCATTCCCTTTCCGTTAGGGTAACCTGCCTGTTTCAAAAGTTCCTTGCTTTTCTGCGGATTGTACTCGTATCTTATGCGTGAGGCGGAATCGAAACCCGGAAGCCCTTTCGGGATTATTCCCCATTCGCCCGGAGTGCCTATGTTGTTGCGCATGTATTTTATCATCTTCCTTCGGTCGAATCCGTAGTTTATTGCCTGTCTTACCCTTTTGTCCCGCAACGGATTGTTCTCCGTTTCGGAATCCAGTTTGAAACCAAGGTATTCGGTATTGAGATAGGGCTGGGTGAGAAGTTGTATTCTGTCCTTGTACTTGTCCTTCAATTTACCGCTTCTGGTCAACACCTCATCCTTGTAATTGGGATCTATTCCCGAAATAAAGTCTATGTTTCCCTTTACGAACTCGAGAAAGACGGATTGTTTGTCAACAATGAAAGTAATTGCCACTGCATCAAGATAAGGCAGGGAATTGCCCAGGCTGTCCTTTTCAAAATAGTCCTCGTTTTTCAAAAGAACCAGCTTTACTCCCTCCTTCCATATACGGAACTTGAAAGGCCCCGTACCTATCGGGTGTTTACGGTATTCTTTGCCGTAATGCTCCACCACTTCCCTTGCGAGCACACTACCGTAAGGCATGGTCAGTATGCCGAGAAATGGAGAAAATGCCTGCTTGAGCCTTATCACGAATGTCGAATCGTCCTTTGCGATAAAGCCGTATTTGCCTTGAACCGTCTCGACACACGAAAAAAACGGTGCACCGGGTGAGGCGGTCTTCTCATCCACTATTCTGTTGAAACTGTAAACGAAATCCGAAGCCACAACCCTGCGTTTCTTGCCCTTGAACAATTCATGGGGATGAAAAAACACGTCATTCCTGAGATGAAACACGTATTCCCTGCCGTCAGGACTTATTTCCCAACTTTTGGCTATACATGGAAGGATGTTCAAGTCTTTATCCAACTGTACGAGTCCGTTGTACAGCTGCACATCCGCCCAAATCATTGCCTGGTCCTTTGCATATGCGGGGTCCAACGAGTTTATGTTCGCAGACTCGTTATAACGGAAAACCTTTCTGTTTTCTGTTGCCGCATCCTTTTCCGCACAGGAAAACAGGCAAAAAACAAAAAGGTTTAATACAATAAATATGTATATGTTGTTTTTCAAGTGTTCTACATCTTTATCGTGTCGAAATTCTTGCCGTAAACGCCCTGAGTTTTGGCAACTGAGATAAATGCGTTGGGATCTATCGCCTTGACCAGTCTCATTATTGCAACCTTGTCGTTCTTTTGGGCTATCACCAAAAGCACCTTTTGATCCTTCTTGCTGTACCAGCCCCAGCCGTTTAGCAAGGTAACACCGCGTTTGACTTCATTGCCTATCGCATCCGCGATCTTTTCATTCAACTGCGACATTATGGTTATCTGATAGGTTTGCTTCTGACCTTCCACAACCAAATCGATGGAATAGGTAAACACTCCCAAGACAACATAACAGTAAACCATTTCTTCGATTTCATTACCTATCAAAAGAGTGCTCGTTATAACCAATGCATCGACAACCAAAATAACGGAGCCGGGACTGACATTGCGGTATTTTGTGACGATAAGGGCGATTATGTCGCTGCCTCCCGAATTGCCTCCGTTCACAAAGCACAAGCCTATTCCCAATCCCGACAAGGCGCCTCCGAGTATGGCACGCGTAATGAGCTCCATGTTTTCGAATTTGAACTGTTCCATGTTCTGAACCTCCAAAATCTGCTGGAAAAAAATCAGAGCCAAAGAAGCGGTCGTCATTCCCACAATGGTATTGATTCCGAATTTGCCTCCCAAAATCTTGTAGCCGATAGCCAGCAATATGGCATTGATTACGAAGTTTGAAATACCCATGGGAATCTCCGTGAGATAATATATGACGGACGACAAGCCGACAACACCTCCTCCGATTATGTGTTTGGGTACCAAAAACACCGACCACGCAAAACAATATAAAACTATACCGCAGACAATAAAGAAATACTGCATCACTATCTTCCATACGGGTGTGGCCTTCAGTTTGTTCAATGTATTCATTTCAAAGTTCGTTTTACAGATTCTATGAATAAATGTTCTATTTAATGCTTGTCTAATGTTGCAAATACAAAAGAATGCTTTGATTCAGGTCTTCAAAATCCAAATTTCTGGAAATAATGTTTCCATTTGAATCTACAAGTATGTTTTGTGGTATATGCTCCAATTCATAAAGCTTGACTATTACGCTGTTCCAACGTTTCAAATCGGAGACATTTGTCCATTTCAGTCCTTCTTCCTCAATCGCATTCGTCCATGCTGCTCTTGAATCATCCAAGGAAACGCCTATGATTTCGAAACCTTCATTCTTGTATTTGTTATATAACACTCTGAGTTCCTTGTTTCTAAGTCGGCTCGTATTATCCCACGAAGCCCAAAAATAAATAAGAGTACATTTATTCCGGGACACGAATTGGGACAGACTGACCGGCTTTCCATTACTGTCATTCAAAACAAAGTCCTTGACCTTTTGGCCTATTTTTTCATTTTTGTCCAGTTCTTCAAGATGCTTTAACAACATGTCATACTGGAAAGTAAGTTTCGCCTGACCGTCAAGCCGAAGCACTATCTCCCTTAACTCGTTAGTGTTCAGATATGGCGCAAGATAACTGCTTATTATCAAAGGAGAATAAATGCTTTGGGGATTGTCTAATACGTAATTCATCAAACACTGCATCGGATTTTTCTTACGATTGCACATATCGGCTATCTGCAGGAACTCATCATTGCTTTCCGAACCCGATATCCTCACATTGTTCAAATCCTTCACGTCTCCACTTATCTCAATATTTTCATTACCAAGGAAAAACGACAATTCCCCAAGACGTGAAGGCAATGTGATTATTCCGGTGCAAACCATGTCGACACTACCGGAGAATTCAAACAATCCGTTGACTATCTTGGTCGTCATCCTTTCCTTTTTACCGTCTTTCAACAGCAGTTCCAACGTCATTACACCTTCATCCAGTCCGGCAAAAGAGCCCTTGATGTCAAAGCCTCTTGAACCCGTAAGTTCCTTTAATAAATCCGACAGTTCGTTTGTCTTGAGATTGAATGCCAGAATACTGCCTTCATTGTCCATAAGAACATTGTACGGAATCGCCTTGACCATATATTGCTCGACAGCCTGACTTTCCCATTTCTTCAAGTCGGACAACTGCTCCCAACTCAATCCGTCCGCCTTTATTGCCCGTTTCCATTCGTTTCTGTCCTCATCCAAACTGACGCTTACTATATTGAAACCCTTGTTCTTGTACTTGTTGTAAACCGAAACCAAGGACATATTTTCCTCTCTCGATTCTTTGCTCCATGAAGCCCAAAAATGGAGCAATGTATATTTGTTTTCCCTTATACAATTGCCAAGTCTTATTTGTTTCCCGTCTGCATTCTTCATCACCAAATCAGGAGCTTTGCCTCCCGTTTTCAAATTCCGCATGGATTCCTCCCTCTGACGCAATTTTCTGTAATGATAAGTGTTCAACGCTTCCCCTTTCAATGTGTTCAATGTGCGGTTCAATTCGTCGTAATCCCACCTGTGAGCAAGGTAAGTGGCTATTATGTCCGGACAAAATATATGTTCCGGATGATTTATCACCCAATTGTCCAAACGTGACAAATGTACATCATAGTCTTCCTTCTTTTTTGGATAAACTGTCTCGTACCACTCGTCGGTAAGTTTGGAACCCTTTATGCGGTTCTTCTTTTCCTTGCCCGGAAACAGGCTTACCTCCAACGTAGCTCCAGGTTCCAGATACAGCCTGTATGTTTTCTTGCCGTTCAATGTCAACAAGGCAGGAACCGCATCACGTATCTGTCCCCTGAAATAAAACCTGCCGTCTTCCTCTATTGAGGCGCTGTCGAGCTTTTCATTACCGTCTCTGAAGTATGTCCGAAGCGTTGCAACGCCTTTCGTACTGCCCTTTACCGAACCGTTGACAACGTAACCCTGTCCAAAAGACAGAACAGAGACAAACAACAAAAAAACAATAAAAATCGATTTTCTCATATTCCAATACCAAAATTAAAATTTAAGGGCTCTTTCCATTTCCCTCTTATTGTCTTTCAATTTGATGCTTTCCCTTTTGTCATAGGAATGTTTCCCCCTGCACAGACTTATTTCCAGTTTCGCAAAACCTCTCTGGTCTATGTACAACAATGTAGGTATGATTGTAAAGCCCTTTTCCTTGCTTTTATTTTCCAATTTTCTCAATTCGTTCTTTTTAAGCAGCAGTTTACGGGTTCTCTTAGCCTGATGATTGTAGTACGAACCGAACCTGTATTCGGATATGTGCATGTTGTAAACCCACAACTCTCCTTTATCGAACATGCAATACGCATCCGTAAGATTGGCCTTGCCCTCTCTTATGGATTTTATCTCCGTTCCGCACAACACCAATCCCGCAGTAAAGGTCTGTATGAAAAAATATTCAAATCCCGCCCTTTTGTTCTTTATGTCTATCAAGTGTTTTTCTTCCCCCTGCATAGACTGCAAAAATACTAAAAAAAACATATTCCGATATTATCTTTCTCATATTTGTTGTCCCTTAAGGTCGGAACGGACGGTTCTGCATCAGGAACATTTTTCAAATATATTGTCAATCAAAACCTTGCAATGGACGATTCCTTTTTTTTGTTTTCAAAATTTGCAGGTAAGGAAAAAAGTAGTACTTTTGCACTCGCCAATTGCGGTTGACCAAGTAGCTCAGCCGGTAGAGCACATCCCTTTTAAGGATGGGGTCCTGGGTTCGAGTCCCAGCTTGGTCACAAAAGCCGATTCAGATTAGAGTCGGCTTTTGTGTTTTTTCCGACCCTTTTTATTAACTTTGCAACCGTTTCATTTTTAATCCAAAGTCATGAAAAAATCATTCGTTTTTTTTGTTCTGTTTTCTTTGTTAACGATATCGCAAACGCTGTTGGCACAAAACGCACAAACGGACGTGATAAGTTACAACATAACCCTCGATGTCAATCATCTGCAAACAGGACGTCATATCGGTTTCACGGAACTTTGTTTTAAAATTCTGGAATCAAATTCCAATTTGCTGGAATTTGATTTGAAAAATCAGGATCTTGATTCCGTCGTGTACAATTCCCAAAGCATTGATTTTTCATATCAAGACGACAAGATTCTCATTGAAATGCCTCAGGGTGTTTCTTCGGAAGACACTCTTTCCTTCAGGTTTTATTACAGTGGAGGCAACAATATGGAACCCATGGGTTGGGGTGGAATGCATTACAGCGGCAGAATAATATATTCCATGGGCGTTGCATTCGAGGATTATCCCCATTCCTACGGCCGCAGCTGGTTTGTGTGCAAAGACGACTTTGCGGACAAGGCCTCTTTTGAATTTCACATAAGCGTTCCGAAAGATGTGACGGCGGTATGCGGCGGAGTGCTTGAAGGAGTAAGCCGTCACGAAGATTATGACACTTATCACTGGAAAATAGAACAACAGATATCCCCTTATCTGGCAAGCGTGACTATTGCCGATTTCGACACCATGGAACAAACCCTTCAGTCCGTAAACGGAGAAGTCCCTCTGCAGGTGCACTATTTTACTGCGGACAGTCTGAATGTAAGACGGTCTTTCGAAAATTTCCCTTTGGCCTTTGCGAAGCTTGAAGAATGTTTCGGACCTTTTCCGTTCAATCGTGCGGGATACTGCACCACACCTTTGGGAAGCATGGAGCATGTGGACAACATAAGCCTTATGGATTTATGTGCAAGAGACTTTTCGGTAAGCAACCAATCCGTCATAGTGCATGAGTTCGCACACAGCTGGTTCGGCAATCTCATGACATGCGCAACCTCATTCGACATGTGGCTCAACGAAGGCTGGACGACATTCACCGAACGCATAAGCCTTGAAGCCATGTACGGGGAGGATTGTGCCAAGGAATATTTCCGTGCAAAAAAGAAAAAGGTATTGCAACAACTGCCTTTGCAGGAAGGTGTCTTTGCCTTGCACGGAGTTGACAGCACCAGAACATATTCATCAACCGTTTACGACAAGGGAGCCCTTGTAGCATTGTCGTTAAAGGCTTATATGGGCGACAGTATGTTTTATGAAAGCGTAAGGAAACTGCTGTCCGATTTTTCTTTTTCAAACATAGATTCCCACACCATGAGAGACAGTCTGAGCTCTTATTCAAACATAGATTTGGGAGAGTTCTTCGATTTTTACGTCTTTGATACCATAATTCATCATTTTGCATTGTCCGATGTGGAATTCGGAGAAAAAGAGGCATCTTTTGTGCTTGACATACGCACTTCGAGCGAAGATTCTGCGGACATTAGCAATGTACGCATTCCGGTCACATTCATGGATTCCGCATACAATACGTACAAATGTCTTATCAAGGATGACGGAAGCAGGATGCCTCATCGTTTCGAACTGCCTTTCAATCCCGTTGCCGCCTTTCTTGATTCGGACGAAGAATTTCTGGATCTGACGACAGATTCCTACAAGATGATTACAAAGGACAGTCTTTACAAATACGAAGACTCTTATTTCAGGGCGGATGTCCATTCTTTGCAGGACAGTTGTCTTTTGAGAGTCACTCTGCATTGGCTCGGAAGCATGGAAAACGAAATGATGGAAGGTGTAACCCGTTTTTCAAGGAAACATTATTGGACTGTGGAAGGTGTGAATCTCGACCATGCCGAAATGGATGCCAAGTTCTATTTCGACATCTCAACACAGGCATCGGCCTTTGACAATACGCTTTGCACTTCTTTTCTTTCCAAGGATTCACTTATGCTTTTTTACAGACCTGATGCCCGATTCGACTGGCAGTTGGTTGATTGCAGCATCCCTAATACTTCATCCGGATATGTTTCCGCAAGACTTGTTCCGGGAGATTACATAATGGCGGTCGGAGACAGGGAAAAAGTAGGTCTGGAATCCCGTGAGAACAAAACGGAACGACTGAAAATATATCCCAATCCGTCCAATGGAAGAATAAGAGTGGAACATCCCCTTTTGCATACCTTTTCCAAGGCGAAGATATACGATTTGAGCGGCAGGCTTGTGAGGACTGAGACGTTTCATTCTTCGGAAAATTGCGTTGATTTCCGCTTTGAGTTGCCTCCGTCGGCCTATACTATTGTTTTGGAAAGGGGAACGGATTCCATAAGTCAGTCTTTCGTCATAGGGAAAGATAAATAAGATGTTCTGTTTACTTTTATGCTGTTTTCATTGTCTGTTGTCTGAAAGCGTATGTTAAGTAAGAAAGAGGTAAACAGACTGGTGGCTTTATGCAAATCCAATGACAGAAAAGCGCAACACAGGATATATGATGCCTATAAGGACAGCATGTTCTCCATCTGCAACAGGTACGCATCCTCTTCGGCACAGGCCGAAGACATGTTGGTGGAGGGTTTCCTGAGAGCGTTTTCCAATATTTCTTCTTACAATTTCAGCGCCTCGTTTTATTCTTGGCTCAAAGTGGTTTTCGTACACAATTGCATAAACATGTGCAAAAGAGAACTAAAAGGTCGAACGGAAGAACTGACCTGCGACATGGCGGACATGGAACAGGATACGGATTTGCCGGAAAGATTCAGCGGGGAAGACCTGCTGCATTCCCTGCAAACGTTGCCGGAAAGGCAGAGACTGATATTCAATCTGTATGTAATGGAAGACTACAAATACACCGAGATAGCTGAATTGCTCGAAACAAGTGTCGATGTGGTTAAAACCACTGTTTACAGAGTGAGAATGAAACTGAAGGATTTTTTGTTGGAACTTGAACGGCAAAGGAGGAAATGAAATGAGAATAGATGATTTGTACAAAAAAGAGTTGTCCGATTTGAAGACCAAGACGCCAAACGGTTTATGGAAAAAGTTGAATTCCCGTATGGACACCTGTATGCCTCAAACCGACATTCCTTCCTCCAATTTCATTCAATCGGTATTCAATGCCGTCAAGTCCGCATCAATAACCACTAAAACCATATTTGCAATCGGCACGGTTGCGCTTGCTGGAACGGCGGCATACATGGCATTGGACAAAGAGGAACCTCTGCCTGCAACAATCGATACCTCGAAACAAGCTATTCAAAGG
>DXGG01000072.1 GCA_019114015.1 Candidatus Onthomorpha intestinigallinarum
CTTGAACTATGAGGGCATCCGATATATAACTACTTAAGTGTCCTTTTTATTGTGATTTCCTCGTATCCTTCTATAATATCTCCTACTTTTATGTCATTGAAGTTCTCTATGTTCAATCCGCAGTCCTGACCCATAACGACTTCCTTCACATCGTCCTTGAACCGTTTCAACGATGCCAGCTTTCCGGTATATACCACTATACCGTCGCGGATTATACGCACATTGGTGTTCTTGTTAATCTTTCCATCGAGACATACGCAACCGGCTATCGTTCCCACTTTCGAAATCTTGAACGTTTCCTTCACTTCGAGATTGGCAACCACCTTTTCCTGTATTTCAGGTGAAAGCATACCTTCTATTGCATCCTTCAATTCGTTGATTGCCGTATAGATTATGGAATACAGCCTTATGTCTATCTGTTCCTGTTCCGCCAATTTCCTTGCTCCTACCGAAGGTCTTACCTGAAAGCCTATGATTATGGCATTGCTGGCTGTCGCCAACAATACATCCGATTCGGTTATCTGACCTACCGACTTGTGTATCACGTTGACCTGAACCTCAGGCGTGGACAGCTTCAACAACGAATCCGACAAAGCTTCCACAGAACCGTCAACATCAGCCTTGACAATCAAATCCAGCTGTTTAAAATCTCCTATCGCGATTCTTCGGCCTATCTCATCCAAAGTAATGTGTTTTTGTGTTCTGAGGCCCTGTTCCCTCTGCAACTGGGTACGACGTTGCGCTAGATCTTTGGCTTCTTTTTCCGTCGGCATGACATTGAAAGTGTCGCCGGCCTGCGGAGCACCGTTCAATCCCAAAAGAAGTACCGGCGTCGAAGGTCCGGCTTCCTGCAATATCTTGTTTCTTTCGTTATACATGGCCTTAACCCTGCCGAATGTAGAACCCGCCAACACGACATCGCCCTGACGTATCGTTCCATCCTGTACAAGTATCTTTGCCACATATCCCCTTCCTTTGTCTAAAGAAGACTCTATCACGGTACCCAATGCCCTTTTCTTAGGATTGCCTTTCAAGTCCAACATCTCCGCTTCCAACAGAACCTTTTCCAACAGCAAATCGACATTTGTACCTTTTTTTGCCGATATTTCCTGCGACTGTATCTTTCCGCCCCAATCCTCAACCAACAGATTCATATTGGCCAATTCGGACTTTATCCTGTCGGGATCCGCTCCCGGCTTGTCTATCTTGTTCAACGCAAAAACAATGGGAACACCCGCCGCCTGAGCGTGATTTATGGCTTCTATCGTCTGCGGCATTATCTTGTCGTCACACGCTATCACTATAATGGCTATATCCGTCATCTTGGCACCCCTTGCACGCATGGCAGTGAAGGCCTCGTGTCCGGGAGTATCCAAAAAGGTTATCTTTTTACCGCTTTCAGGCAGACGAACCTCATAGGCTCCTATATGTTGGGTTATTCCTCCTGCCTCTCCGGCTATGACGTTAGTGTTTCGGATATAGTCCAACAAAGATGTCTTTCCGTGATCCACATGACCCATGACTGTAACTATCGGAGAACGCGACACCAAATCCTCAGGTCTGTCCTCCTCCTGCTCATGGGATATGGCCTCCACAACATCGGCACTGACAAACTGAATGGAAAATCCGAACTCATCGGCTATGAGCTGTATGGCTTCCGCATCCAACCTCTGGTTTATGGACACGAACATACCCAAAGTCATGCACGAGGCTATTATCTTGGTAACCGGAACATCCATCATGGTAGCCAATTCATTGGCAGTGACGAATTCCGTTACTTTCAGTTTCTTCTTTTCCTCCAATTCATGCTGACGCTCCTCCTGCATTTGCATGGAGATGGTCTGACGCTTGTCCCGTCTGTGCTTCGAGGTCTTGCTCTTGCCCATAGGGGACAACTTGGCCAATGTCTCCTTTATCTGCTTTTCTATCTCTACACTGTCTACTTCCTGTTTCTTTGGCTGTTCTTTCTTGTTCTTGAAACGTTTCTTGTTTTCCTTGCGTTCCTCGGACGAAAACTTGTCCTTAGGTTGGTTGGACGCTATATTGACCGGTGAAGGTTTTATGCGGGCACGCTTCACTTTTCCCGGCTTGTCACCTTCCCTTGTCTTCTGGGAATTTCTCCTGTTCGTTTCAAATGAAGTCAAGTCAACCTTTTCTCCCGTTATGTTCGGACCGGTAAGACGTACATGTTTGGTAGGTATGAACTCAGGTTCCGTCTTTTCCACGACAACCTCAGGTTTGGACTGTTTCTCTTCAGCGACAGTTTCCTTTTTCGCTTCAACCTGTTTTTGTTCCTTGTCCTTGGACTGCTTGAGTTTTTCCTTTTGTTTTTCCTTTTCCCTGGCTTTTTCTTTCGTTCTGTTTGTCTTCTCCTTGTCCTTCTCTTCCTTGGTCTTCTTTTTAGGTCCCTTTGAGGAAAGATCCTCTATATTAACACGACCCAATATCCTTATCTCCTTGCCGTCAAATCCCGGTATCCTCTTGTCTTCATGCTCCACTATGGTCTTCTGCTCCTTCTTTTCCTCCTCCTCTGACACCGGATTTACATCCTTATCCTCCTTCTTTTCCGGAATGGTTGCCGTTCTTATAACCAAATCGCCTTCAAAGGTACTTTCATCCTCCTTGTCTTCAACATTGACAGATGCCGATGGCTCCACCTCAACAACATCATTGACAGGGACTTTAATCTTGGCAGTACTCTTGCTCGCCTCCTTTTTCTTCTTCTCGGTATGAAAAGCCTTAAGCAACATCTCATAGGACTCCGAGTCCACCTTCGCATTTGGACTGCTGTCTATCTTCTTCCCTTTCTTTGCCAAATAATCTACAATTGTATGTATTCCAACATTCAATTCTTTGGCAACCTTATTCAACCTTATAAACTTGTTGTTATCCGTCGGCATATTATATACTCCTTTTTTATTTTCACTATGCAGTTTCCCGTTAGGACTTACTTAGTCTTCAAACTCAGCCTTTAGAGTTTCAAGTACCTGATTGATGGTTTCTTCCTCAAGATCCGTCCTGTCTTCCAACTCTTCCTTTGAAAGCCTCAAGACACTCTTGGCCGTATCACAGCCTATGGATTTCAACGTCTCTATAATCCACTCGTCTATCTCGTCCTTGAATTCGTCCAAATCCACATCCTCATAATCTATGTCTGTGTCTCTGTAAACCTCTATCTCGTAACCTGTCAATTTACCCGCAAGTTTAATGTTGTACCCTCCCTTGCCTATTGCCAATGACACTTGATCGGGCGACATGAACACATCCGCCTTCTTGTTCTTTTCGTCTATATTGACCGACAATACCTTCGCAGGACTCAATGCCCTCATGATATACAGTTCGGTATTGGGCGTATAGTTTATGACATCTATGTTCTCATTCTTCAGTTCCCTTATTATGCTGTGTATCCTGCTGCCCTTTACTCCGACACATGAACCGACCGGATCTATCCTGTCATCATAGGATTCAACAGACATCTTCGCCCTTTCGCCGGGTTGACGTACCACATTCTTTATGGTAATCAATCCGTCGTATATTTCAGGAACCTCCTGCTCAAACAACTTTTCCAGAAAAACAGGAGAAACTCTCGACAAGACTATGTTCGGAATGCCGTTACGCATTTCAACCTTCAAGACAACGGCCTTTACGGTGTCTCCCTTCCTGAAAAAATCTCCCGGTATCTGTTCCGATTTAGGCAAAACGACCTCAACACCCTCCTCGTCCAAAAGCAACACTTCCTTCTTCCATGCCTGATAAACCTCGCAGACAACTATCTCACCTATCCTTTCCTTGTAC
>DXGG01000073.1 GCA_019114015.1 Candidatus Onthomorpha intestinigallinarum
TTCTGAATCCGTTTCCCCGGAATTTGATTCCGTAATCCTTATGCCCGAAACAAAAAGAGGAAAGCCTGAAGCCTTCCTCTTTTTTGTCCTTTTCAAGTTATCCCGTCAAGATTCGAACTTGAAATGACTGAACCAAAATCAGTTGTGTTACCATTACACCACGGGACAATCACATACGGGAAGCCCGCCCTCCCGTTTTGCGTCTGCAAAGATATGACGTTTTTTGTTCCCGGCAAAATTCCGCATGGTTTTTCTTTTCCTTCATCTGCGGCATCCCTTTTGCTGCACGTTTTTCCCTCTGTCGCCCTGCCTTGACCACACAATAATATCGTTCATATTCAGTTTAAAAGGCATATACCTTTATTTATATATGGACAACGGACAGGACAATGGAGAGGTGTTGAGGGTTGAGGACCTTCACATCGCTTTTCGCAACGGCAGACAGTGGAGGGAGGTTGTCGAAGGAGTCGGTTTTTCGCTCAAAAGAGGCGAAACGCTCGGTCTTGTGGGCGAGTCGGGTTCGGGCAAGAGCGTTACGGCTCTCGCCATTATGGGTCTGCTCGACAGGAAAAACTCCCGCATAACCCGCGGCAGCATATTGTTCGGTTCCGGCACCGATTTGGCACAACTGGACGAAAAGACATACAGGACGTTTCGGGGAAAGAGGATAGCCATGATTTTTCAGGAGCCGATGACTTCCCTCAATCCGGTGAAGAAATGCGGCGGACAGGTCGTGGAGATGATACGGCAGCATTTGGACGTGACTTATTCCGAGGCCAGAACGAGGACGCTTGCCTTGTTCGAGGAGGTTCTGCTGCCCGATGCGCTAAAGGCCTTCGAGTCTTATCCGCACCAGCTCTCGGGAGGTCAGAAGCAAAGGGTCATGATAGCCATGGCCATGGCCTGCAATCCCGACGTGCTGATAGCGGACGAGCCTACCACGGCTTTGGATGTGAGCGTGCAGAAAGCCGTGCTGCAACTGATGCGTCACCTTCAGGACAAATACAATACGGCCATAGTCTTCATATCTCACGATTTGGGGGGCATCCGTCAGATAGCCGACAGGGTGGCCGTCATTTACAGAGGCCGAATAGTGGAGCAGGGGGATGCGGAACGCTTGTTTGCTTTGCCCGTCCATCCTTACACCAAAGGTCTTTTGGCTTCGCGTCCTCCCATGGACTGTCGGCCGAGACGGCTCAAGACGGTTGAGGACTTCCTTTCGGATGACAAGAAGGATTATGGCATTATAACGTCTGAGGAAAGGAAAGCCGAACACGAACGCATATATTCGCAGGAGCCTTTGCTCAGAGTGAGGAATCTGACGGTGGACTACGGCAGGTTCAGGGCTTTGGACGGCATAAGCTTCGACGTTTACAGGGGCGAGACGCTCGGACTGGTCGGGGAGTCGGGTTGCGGCAAGACAACGGTCGGCAGGGCGTTGATGAGGCTGATTGAAAGTGCTGGCGGAGATGTGCTGTTTGAGGGAAGGAACATAGGCAGTTTGGGCAGAGGCGAGCTGAAACGGCTAAGGAAGGAAATACAGATAGTGTTTCAGGACCCTTATTCGTCGCTTAACCCGAGGATAAGGATGGGGGAGGCTATTGAAGAGCCGTTGAAGGTGCATGCGACAGGCGCAAGCGGTGAGCAGCGCAGGCGGATGGTGTACGACATCATGGAGAAGGTGGGCTTGAAAAGGGAGTACTATTCGCGTTATCCGCACGAATTCTCCGGCGGTCAGAGGCAGAGGATAGGAATAGCGAGGGCTTTGGTGTTGAATCCCAAACTGGTGATATGCGACGAGTCGGTATCGGCTCTCGACGTGAGCGTGCAGGCTCAGGTGTTGAACCTGCTTGGCGACTTGAAGCGAGAGTTCGGCTTTACCTATATATTCATATCTCACGATTTGGCTGTTGTCAAATACATGTCCGACAGGATGATAGTGATGCGCAAGGGGGCGATAGAGCAACAGGGAGAGGCCGATTCGGTCTATGCCGGGCCGCAGTCGGAATATACTCGGATGCTCATAGATTCCATTCCAACGTAAGGCGTTGAGTTTTGGAGTGGGTTTTCTTAACTGAAAAAAAAATTATATATTTGCATTTTCTACGGGGTATGGCTATTCTGTGGAGCATGGTTGAACTAACACGATTTATATGGACTTTATAGAGGTTAATTCCGAAATAGGACATCTTGAAGGCGTTATATTGCACACGCCCGGACAGGAAATAGAACAGATGGTTCCGGACAATATTCACGAGGCGTTGTACAGTGATTTGCTCAATGTGGAGGTGGCTTCAAGGGAATATGCGGATTTCGAGGGCGTTTTGTCCAAATGGACAAAGACATACAAGGTAAGGGATTTGTTGGTAAAGGTTTTGGAGCAGAAGGAAGACAAGATGGAGTTGTTGAACAAGGTCTTGCAGGCCGAAAACAAGCTTTTCCTTTATGCTGAACTTATGGAGAAGACACCGGAAGAGCTGGCCGACATACTGATAGGGGGATACCCTTATGTGGAAGGGTCTCATCCCGAGCAGTTCCGAAGCAAACGATATGTTCTGAACCCCTTGTACAATCTGTTTTTCACAAGGGATGCCTCTTCGGCGGTTTATGACAAGGTGCTGATTCATGCAATGAGTACCTCGGTCAGGGACAGGGAGAGCTATGTCATGGATGCCATCTTCAGGCATGTCTTCGGAGTGGAGACCATAAACCCCAAGGCTGTTCCGGGAACGACGACGGAGGGGGGCGATGTGCTGATAGCGAGGGAGGATGTGCTGTTTGTCGGCAACGGATGCAGGACGAACAAGGCCGGAATAGACTTTCTGATAAAGTATTTCGCGACAAGAAAGGAAAGACAGCACATAATCATACAGCAGCTGCCCGACAAGCCGGACTCTTTCATACATCTGGACATGGTATTCACCATGCTGGCGCAGGACAGGTGCATGATATACGAGCCGCTAATAAGGAATGTTTACGGTAATTTCGGGGTTACCCATGTGGAGATAGACAACGGCCAGATACGTTATCACCACATGGATGACTTCCTTGAGGCCGTAAAGCATGTCGGCTTTGACATGCAGCCCGTTTTGTGCGGAGGCGACGACCTTTGGCATCAGCAAAGGGAGCAGTGGCATTCCGGAGCCAACTTTTTTGCATTGGGAGAGGGCAAGGTCTTGGGTTATGCCCGCAACAGGTACACTCTGGATGCGCTTGACAAGGCCGGCTTCGAGGTGTTGAAGGCTGCGGACGTGTGCAGCGGCAAGGTGAATATGCAGAATTATGACAGGTTCGTCGTTGCCTTCGATGCGGCGGAGCTGCCGCGTGGAGGAGGCGGGGCAAGATGCATGACAATGCCGATAAAACGTCGCAAGGTGGAATGGTAAACTCTTTTTGAAACTACAAAATTTAATCATTAGATGAAGAGATACAAGTTGATTGACACCGTGCTTGGTTGGGTTGTATTCCTCATAGCAAGCACTGTTTACATTATGACCGTTGAGCCTACGGCATCGTGGTGGGACTGCGGCGAATACATAGCCACGGCAGACAAGTTGCAGGTCGGACACCCTCCCGGAGCACCTACGTTTCAGTTGATTGGCACATTGTTTTCCAATTTTGCGGGAGGCGACGTTACCAAGATAGCTTTGTCCATCAACATCATGAGTGCGTTGTGCAGCGGCTTCACCATACTGTTTTTGTTCTGGTCCATAACCATGCTGGCGAGGAAGTTCGTAAGGCAGCCCGAGAACATGACCACCGCACAGATGATAGCCGTATTTGCAAGCGGTGTGATAGGCAGTCTGGCCTATACTTTCTCGGACACGTTCTGGTATTCGGCTGTGGAAGGTGAGGTTTATGCGATGAGTTCCTGCTTTACGGCCATAGCCTTTTGGATAATACTCAAGTGGGAAGAGCAGGCCGAGGAGGCGAACAACCTTAGATGGATAATATTGATTGCGTTCATCATAGGCGTATCGATAGGCATTCACCTGTTGAACCTTTTGACCATACCTGCAATAGCGTATGTCTATTATTTCAAGAAATATCCCGATGTCAAAACGGGAAAAAAGAAGAAGTTCCTGCTTGTCGGTCTCATATCGATGGCCATGGTTGCGGCCATACTCTATGTAATAGTGCCTTACATAGTCATATTGGCGGGCAAGTTCGAGATATTCTTCACCAACGAGGTCGGTCTGCCTTTCAGCAGCGGCACCATAATATATTTCGTTCTGCTTGCAGGTCTGATAGTGTGGGGACTGATGTACTCAATCCGCAGACAGAAAGTCATATTGAACACAGCCATACTTTCCATACTATTTATAATAATAGGTTATACCACATTCTTCATATTGGTCATAAGGGCCAATGCCAATACTCCCATAAACGAGAACGAACCAAAGGATGCGACCGCATTGCTTACATATCTCAACAGGGAACAGTACGGTTACACGCCTTTGTTCTACGGACCGTATTTCAACGCTCAGATAACGGGGCAGAAGGACGGTACTCCCAAATACATAAAGGACGAGGAACAGGGCAAATACGTAGAGGTAAGACAGGGAGGCGAAGTCTTGTACGAAGAGGACAAGCAGACCGTCTTTCCGCGTATGTATTCCAATGACAATTCCCGCAACCATCCTCTGTTCTACAAGATGTGGAGCGGAATGGAATCGGACGCTACGCCTACCTTTGGGGAAAACCTCAAGTACTTTTTCCGCTATCAGATAAACCACATGTACTGGCGTTATTTTATGTGGAACTTTGCGGGAAGACAGAACGACATACAGAGTTTCGGACTGAACTATGCGGGTTATGAGCCTTCGTCCGTTTCCAACGGAACGAAAGACCTTATACACGGCAACTGGATTACGGGAATAGATGCGATAGATGCCTGGCGTCTCGGCCCTCAGGACAACCTTCCGGAGGACCTTGCCAACAACAAGGGCAAGAACCGTCTGTATTGTCTTCCTCTTCTGTTGGGACTTGCGGGACTTGTATTCCATATAAAGAGAAGACCTAAGGATGCTTTTGTTGTATTCCTTCTGTTTTTCATGACAGGACTTGCGATAGTTCTCTATCTGAACCAGCCGCCTAACCAGCCGCGTGAGAGGGATTACGCCTATGCGGGTTCATTCTACGCCTTTGCGATATGGATAGGAGTAGGGGTGTATGCATTGTACGAATGGGCAAAGAAGATAAAGAAATTGCCGGAGACGGTCAATGCCGTGGCGGTAAGCGTTCTGTGTCTTTTTGCAGTGCCTGTGCTCATGGCTTCGCAGGAATGGGACGACCACGACAGAAGCGACAGATACATGGCAAGGGATTTTGCAAGGAACTATCTTGAAAGCTGTGAGCCCAACGCCATACTCATCACTTTCGGGGACAATGACACATTCCCTTTGTGGTATGCCCAGGAGGTGGAAGGCATAAGGACGGATGTGAGAGTGCTGAACTATACCCTTGCGGGAATGTACTGGCATGTGGAGCAGATGTACAACAAGATGTACGAGTCGGAGAAGCTTCCGTTCACCCTTGACAAGAAGTATTACGGTTTGGGACGGGATGTGTCTTTGGTGATGCCTTCCGACGGACCTTCACGCAATGTGGTGGATGTTCTCAAGGAACTTCAGACCAATCCGAACACAACAATATACGCCGAGGGCGGAGATTCCATAAAGACTCTTCTGACCAACCGTTTCTATATTCCTTTCGACAAGAAGAAAATGGCCGCAAAGGGCATATATCCTGCAGTATTGGTCGACAGTGTTGAGGGACGCGTGGAGTTTTCAATCAACATACCGGAGGAAAACCGTTACGAACAACTCATAAGAAACGAGTTGATGCTCTTGGATTTGTTGGGTACCAATGCGTTTGAAAGACCTTTGTACGTGATGAACCCACGCTATTTGCAGAAAGTGTTCCCAGACATAACCAGATACATAAGGCAGGAAGGTTTGCTTTACAGAATTGTCCCTTATGCTGCCGAAGGCCGGTTCGACATAGATAAGAGCTACGACCTTATGATGAACAGGTTTACGTGGGGCAACATAAAGAAAGAGGGTGTTTATCTTGAGGAGGCCGTTACCATGTCCAATGCAAGGAACATGAGACAGAACTATGTCCTTTTGGCAAACAACCTGATTGACAAGGGTGATATGACAAGGGCGAACAAGGTGTTGGACAAGGCAATTGAGGAATTTCCAAACTCAAAGGTTCCGTTTGACCGTTACGACATATCCCTTGTGGAAGCGTATCTGAAAGCGGGTAACAAGACCAGGGCCGGTGAGGTGTTGAACCACATAATAACCTATTACGAGTCGAGGGTGAATTATTTTTCGCGCTTCAAGGGCAAAAAGGCCATGAGTGTGGAGGGTGAGAAACAGGTGTCGATGTATATACTTGCCGAAATAGGGGGCTTGGCACAGAAAAACGGCATGCAAAAGGAATATGACAGGGTGAGGTCCGTTGCGGGCATAGACATATTGCTTGAAAGCTACAAGGCAAGAGATTTGTTCAGCACCTACATAGACCGTGTGAACGAAACGACGGCCATGGCAGCAACCGACAGGCAACAAGCCGAGGAAAGATTCATGCAGTTGCTTTCCGATTTGGAAAAGAACATCCTGAAGATAGGCGATGCCTTTTTGAACGAGAAGGCAGGCAGCATGATAGCTCATATTTACGGTGTTGCCTCAACCTATTCGCTGGACAAGGTGAAGAAACAGATAGAGGGCAATCCCGCACTTGTCGAAGTGCTTAACGGCTACGCGCTTGCACAGCAGGACAATTAGAGGCGGGTCTTGCCAATAAGACAAAGCGGAATCGGGTTTTATGATTGAATGGTCCGATTCCGCTTTTTTGTTGTTTCAATGAGTTTTTGTTTTTGACTTGTGGAATTGAAACGTAGTTGTTTTCACACGGGATTCCGATAGACAGTTTTTTCACGATTCATGGGCCGCAAGGCAATGGACATGAAGACTTCTTGCAGTTCCACAATCCTTGGGAAAAATGTCATAAGTCGTCAGGGGAATTTTAAAAGTCAAGAGGAAAAAATAATAAGTCAAGAGATCAACATGCAAAAAGTTAGACTTTTTGGGGTAAAAAGTCTAACTTTTCAGGGTAAAAAGTCTAACTTTTTGGGATAAAAAGTCCGACTTTTTGAGGTGAATGATGACGTTTTACAACTTTC
>DXGG01000074.1 GCA_019114015.1 Candidatus Onthomorpha intestinigallinarum
TTCTACCTCACCATGATGCTGTAGTCTGCACCGATATTCAAATGCCGTCTTTACAAAAGCAGAAAACCTCGTAGTGCTTTCAAATATTATCGTTAGATTTGCACTATAAACGACTGGCAGCATAGAACGGCAAAAAATGATAACTAAAGACAATATAAAAAATTTACTTTCTGTTCTGCATTTTGAACAGGAAAACGACATATTTACAAAATCCTATGAAGGTGTTGGGCTTCCGTTGAAAGTTGATGTAAGGAACGAGCATTTCCATTACAAGGAGATTGGTATTACTGTCGGCCGTGAGACAACGAGCAATTTCTCAGAACCGGAAAATTTCGTCGTATTCGAGTGTGTTGACCGTCTGCTTTCGATGGGCTACAAACCTGAACATATAGAACTTGAACCTGCATGGAAACTGGGACATACACAGAAGGGCGGCTATGCCGACATTTGGGTGCGGACACACACTAGTCTGTCTGGCGAAATGGCGACGGACAAGGAGTCCTTGCTAATTATTGAGTGTAAGAAACCCGATGAATTTGATGGTGCTTGGCGGGATACTCTCGAAGACGGCGCACAGTTGTTCAGCTATTTTCAGCAAGAGCAGGCAACGAAGTTCCTTTGCCTTTACACATCCGATTTTGATGGGGAAAAGATAAAGCCCACATACTACCTGATAAATGTGCAGGATAACGAAGAATTGTTGAAGAATAATCTGCAATTGTCTACCTACAAAGATGCGAAGAACAACAAGCAACTGTTCCGCGTATGGCATGATACATACCAATGCGATGCTGCCACACGGGGACTGTTCGAGGACGATATCCAGCCTTACCATATCGGCAAAAACAAATTCTCTGTCAAGGATTTATATCCAATAAGCAATGACGAAATAAAAAAGAAATATAACGAGTTCGCAACCATTCTTCGGCGGCACAATGTCGGAGCGAAAGAAAATGCTTTTGACAAACTAGTCAATCTCTTTCTTGCCAAAGTAGTTGATGAGACAAACAATCCGGATGACTTGCATTTCTATTGGAAAGGCGCTGCATACGATGACGATTTTTCTTTACAAGACCGCCTGCAGAGACTCTACCGTGACGGAATGGAGAAGTTCTTGAATGAAACGGTCACTTACATTGAAAATGAACAGATAGAGAAAGCGTTCCGATGGTACAGGAAAGATCCGGATGCGACGATGAAAACCGTAATGGAATACTTTCGTGCGCTGAAGTTCTATTCCGACAATGACTTTTCTTTCATCAGCGTCCACAACGAACGCCTTTTCAAGGAAAATGCAAAGATCCTGCGCGAGGTACTGCTGATGCTTCAAAACATCAAACTGAAATCCACAGCAGAAGAGGGTCGGGATACAGAGACAAACCAATTTTTGGGAGACCTTTTCGAAGGTTTCCTTACAAAAGGAGTAAAGCAAAGCGAAGGTCAGTATTTCACACCAATGCCGATTGTCCGCTTCATTGTTTCCTCTCTTCCTTTGGAGCAGATTGTAAGTCAATGCGAAAAAATCCCTTCGTGTATTGATTATGCTTGCGGGGCTGGTCACTTTCTTACAGAATACGCTGTGAGAATCAAAGAATTTGTAGAAAAGTATCGCCCAGATATTGACATACATGAATATTACAAGCATATTACCGGCATAGAAAAAGAATATCGTTTATCTAAAGTATCGAAGGTCTCCGCATTCATGTATGGACACGACGAGACTAATATCATTTATGCCGACGCCCTGCAGCCAAACGCTGCTCTGCAGCCCAATAGTTATGACGTGCTCGTTGCCAATCCTCCATACGCTGTGACAGGGTTTCTTGAAACACTCAGCGACAATGACCGCACTGCATTTTCCCTATTTAACAGCAATATAAATTCCTCAAAGAACAATGCTATAGAAACATTTTTCATGGAACGCTCGGCGCAACTCTTGCGTGCTGGCGGAGTGGCCGGCATCGTGTTGCCCGTTTCGGTGCTCAACAAGGGTGGCATCTATGCTCGTGCAAGGGAAATAATCTTGGAAAACTTCGATATTATTTCTCTCACCGAATTTGGTAGCGGAACATTCGGAAAAACAGGTACTAATACCGTTGTATTGTTCCTTAGACGGAAAGAAACCAACACTCCCGCTGCGAAGCATTATCGTAACCGTGTCAAAACTTGGTTTGCGGCAAGCGACCATGCGGAAGACATCTATCAGGACGAGTACTTACTACAAGCCTATTGCGACCATTGCGGATACGAACTTGAAGATTATCGCACATTCCTCAAAGATGGACTCATCCATAAAGCCTTGTCTGAGACCGAGGTGTTCACGGCTTATCGTGAGTCGTTTGACAGCACTGACCGTAATGCAATGAAAGGTGTCTGCGATGTGGCGAGAGATATTCGCAACCGTTTCCGCACAAGGAGTAAAACGCAAACTTTCCGCAGACAAACTGAAGCTCAAAAGAAAGCCGAAAAAGAAAAGGCGCTACTCAACTTTATCATTTCCATAGAGCGTGAAAAAGTCTATATTTTCTTGCTGGCATTTACAGTCGATACCCCAGTGCTAATTGTGAAGTCTCCCACAACAACGGCTGCCATAAAGAAATTCCTCGGTTACGAATGGAGCGACAGCAAAGGCAACGAGGGAATAG
>DXGG01000075.1 GCA_019114015.1 Candidatus Onthomorpha intestinigallinarum
GTACCTACATTTAATGAATGATTAAATAATTTTGTATCATCCGTAACAATTACCAATGTATCCTGTATTTTTAATGCCAAGAAAATTCTGGTTCTTAAACACTCTTGCAAATACTCCTCATTAGTGTATTGCGGATATAATCTATTCCCTACATATGTAGCATTTGATATAGCCCAATTTGGTGATATAGAATCAACTTTTATTTCATTTTGCCCAATAATTATTTTACTGAAGCCCAATATAATAGTTATGTATAACAAAAAACATTTCATATGCATATTTTTATCGGTTATCTACTCTTAAATCTTTCAAGAAACTCCTTATCATCATAAAATAGGGACTCAAAATCATCTTTATCGTCATAAAATATGGTATTTTTTAACTTTCCATTTTCATCGTAATATTTCCATTCTCCCACAAAGATTTTTTTTGGATCATAAAATACATCGTAAAAATTGTCCGGTACACCTGTGCCTTCAAGATTAGCAGTATTGACATCAAAATTCCATGACAACCCTTCCTTTTCAAGATTTCCGTTCGGATAGTAATACTTCTCATGATAACAAAAATAGTGAAACCCTATCGAATCTGTTTTTATGTCTTTAGTATCATATGTATAAATAATACGTCCTATGCTATCCATTGAAAAACCGCTTTCAGGCATCATAATACTATTGTCGTCAAAATCAATAAAGTAAAAATCTACTACCCGGTGTTTCTTGTCCTGGCTTTTGTTATATTCACAATAGAATTCACATATATGTCTATTATCATTACAAACCACTTTTCTTTCACCCCTGGTGTTTTTCTCTGGATCATAACTATCCAGATTCATAATAAAGAGCCCAAACAATCTCCCATCATAAATTCTTTTAAAAAAATAAGAATCACCGTCTACTATCTCTTTTTTAGTCAACTTCAAGGTGTCTTCATAATAATTCCATTTGCCATATTTTATTGCAGACTTGGAATCAATGGAAATTCCTTTGTCCCATAACAGAATTCCATCGCTTTTAATCGAAGCACTATTGCGGTGATATGTCGTGGCCCGACATCTGTAGTCAGGGACATATTTTATTCCATTGTCTTTATTTGTGACACTATCAGTATTTTTCGCGAAATTACTGTATGTTTTCTGCAAGTTACCTTTATTGTCAAAATAAAACCATGTGTCACACATCTCTCCTTTGTCATATCGTCCAACTACAGATATGTTTCCCTTTGAATTAAACCTTAGGTAAATTCCCGACAAAACCCCATTCTCATAAAAAGCATATTCATCATTCTCAATCCAACGACCTTCTTTCAATCCGTTTGCATTATAACGATTAAAAGTAGAATCTCCCTTTATAAAGTCTTTCTCTTTCATTAGAATTTTTTGCGGGTATCCAATTACACAAACCAACAAACAAAATATAATTATACCAAGTATCTTCTTTTTCATATCATTCTTTATATCTGCTTTTTATACCATCTTCTGTTTTCTCTATCAATATAGGCTTGATTGGAAATGCCATATTTCCATATTTGCCTACCTTATAAGATATTCTTAATGGCAATCCAATTTCTTGCCGTATTTTATTTTCAATATTACATGCATGCCATTAAACGTTGTGGTTTCAGCGGCGAAAGTTACAACATTTTCTTGAAATGACAATGATTTTTATTTATTTGTTTTTGGAAATGCAAAGAAAATATTGTCATATCATGTCTGTATTGGATTCCAAAGACCCAAAAGGTCCTTTAACTGCCAACAATTATCTTTTACTGAAACCTGATTCCGGAAAATCAGAACAAAACCTTACATGTTTTTTGCATAACGATTGCAATCCGCCAAACTTCCCGCCTTTTTATTGTCGCTTTGCGGTAAATTTCCTAAAGACAAATCCGTAACTTGTCTTATATAATCTTTATACTGAATCAATAACCACTATAACCACATGTAAGCAGTGAAACAATATACAAAATAAAAGCACCTATAATGAAGGCAAAAATCAACCAACCTTTCAACTTGGCGTTTTTTTCGGTCTTGTATTTTTTTGCCAGTTCTTTATATTTTTTTTCTTCATCACCAATTAAAACGCTTGTAATACAAACTACTATTGACGCTACTATTAGCGCTACTATTAGTGTTATTATCACTAAGCCAGTGTAAGTGAATTGTTTATCGAACAAATAATGCAATACAAAGATTATAACTGATAAGACAAAAAAACCTATACTCTGACTTACAATTATGTTACTCATATAATATGGACTACGCCTGTCCCAGCGCCAACCATAGTCAAAATCCCAGTTCCAATATTTATACCATTCAGAAACCCTATAAAACATATAATATATCAAATCTTTTATTCTTTTCATGGTCCAATTATTTAAAAGGCATTGTTGAAGGAAGTCCAAGAATACCCATTTCGAATTGTGGCATCACAATATTTTCAACCCACTTATAATGCAATTGTTTCCCAACCACAGCCTTTGAACCATCCTTATTTTTATGCTCATACCAATCTCTTCCATCCGGGTCTACCAGTATTGCACAATATGCGTAAGGTGACATTGACGGATACTTATCCGCAAATCCGTCCACGCTTAACCGGTTTATCTTTTCGCTGTCGCAGTATCTTGCACCGTAGCAGTGATAACCTGTCTCAAAGTCTTTTTCCTTGCCGTTTATATGACAAACATTGCTTGTCTTCATACCGTTAAACGTTGTGGTTTCAGCGGCGAAAGTTACGGCTTTTTCTTGAAATGGCAATGATTTTCATTTATTTGTTTTGAACGGAAATGAAAAACGGATGTTTTTTTTTCGTACTCTTCAAAATAAGTCCTATATTTGCAGGCTGATTAAATAAATTCAAAAACAAACAAAAAAAAGAATAAAAAATATGGCAAGAGTAAAGGCATTCAGGGGATTGCGTCCGCCTGTTGAGATAGCTTCCTTGTTGGCTTCGCGTCCTTATGACGTGATGAATTCCGAGGAGGCGAGGAAAGAAGCGGCTGGCAACAAGTATTCATTGCTTCACATCACCAAGGCGGAAATAGATTTGCCGGAGGGAACGGATGAACACTCTCAGGCGGTTTATGACAAGGTCGTGGAGAATTTCGACAAGTTCAAGAAGGAGGGTTGGCTCGTAAAGGAAAATGAGCCCAAGTTGTACATATACGCCCAAACCATGGACGGACGTACACAATACGGTATAGTAGGATGTACCCATGTGGATGACTATTTCAACAATGTCATAAAGAAACACGAACTTACCCGCAAGGACAAGGAAGACGACAGGATGATTCATGTAAACATAACCAACGCCAATGTTGAGCCCGTGTTTTTTGCATATCCTGCGCACAAGGAGATAGACAAGATGGTGAACGACATCGTAACCAAGGAAAAACCGGTATATGATTTCGTCGCCAAGGAGGATGGCTTCGGACACTCTTTCTGGGTTATTGAAGACAAAAAGACGATAGAGAGAATAGAAGAGATATTCGACAAGGAAATACCTGCGCTTTATGTTGCGGACGGACACCATCGTACAGCCGCTGCTGCAAGAGTGGGTCAGGAGAGAAGAAAGAACAATCCCAACCATACGGGTAATGAGGAATACAATTATTTCATGGCGGTAATCTTCCCTGACAATCAGTTGAAGATAATAGACTACAACCGCGTGGTGAAGGATTTGAACAACCTTTCCGAAGAAGAGTTCTTGAAGAGACTTGAAGACACGTTTGTTGTGGAGAAGGTTGGAACGGAGATATACAAACCTGCGAAGTTACACGAGTTTTCGATGTATATGGCCGGACAATGGTACAAGATGACTGCAAAACCGGGAACATACAACGACAATGACCCTATAGGAGTGTTGGATGTGACGATTCTGTCGAACAATGTTCTGGACAAGATATTGGACATAAAGGATTTGAGAACATCCAAGAGGATTGACTTTGTGGGAGGAATAAGAGGTCTTGGCGAATTGAAGAGAAGGGTTGACAGCGGAGAGATGAAAGTGGCCTTTGCATTGTATCCGGTATCTATGCAGCAACTTATAAACATTGCGGATTCGGGAAACATAATGCCTCCAAAGACCACATGGTTTGAGCCGAAGTTGCGTTCAGGTTTGGTTATTCACGAATTGATTTGAGGTTTTTGAACGTAAACGATAATGTAGAGCCTGCGGATTTGTCCCCGCAGGCTTTTTTATTGGAAAATAGTTGTATATTTGCCACTGTTATTTGTTTTGTTGTCGGAATGAAAAGAATATTGTTGTGTGTTTTGTTCACTTTGTCGTGTTCAATCGTATTGAGTTCATGCGAAAAGGATGGTGAGGGGGAAGGAAGTTCAAGACCATTGAACGGAAAATACGTATGTTTCAGTTGTGATGGCGTAAAAT
>DXGG01000076.1 GCA_019114015.1 Candidatus Onthomorpha intestinigallinarum
CCTTCCGTCTGTCCGACCTGTTGATTGACAACACCTCAACCGGATGGGAAAGATTCTTCAGAGAGTTCGGCGTAGCCTGCATATCACCCATAAGAGGTATCAACCGCCTGCTAAACAAGCAGAGCTGGAAAAGGGAAGCGACCAAAGGCCGTGCAATAAGCCACGCTCCCATATTGTTCTCCCCTACGCTCGGAGCAAGATTCCTCTCGGAGTACGGACGCTCAAAAGACGGGGAATTCAGCGCGACACTGGGTCTGAATCTGATATACGGCGAAAGGTTCTCCCAATCGTATTACGATTATTACAAACCGTTCGAATGGTTCACACTAAAGTGTGAGTTCGAGTTCTTCTCACATCAGCCGATAGTGACTCAGGTCAACGCAACGGGCGTATTGTGGGCAAAGAACATAAACCACAACGACAAATACACCCTCACATTCGGAGCATTCCAGCATTTCGACTTCTACAATTCGCAGATAGAAAACGGTAATGGCGATTTGGTGTCGCCTTACAGGATTTCGGAGGCGGCAGCCTACGGACTGGGCATGCTTTTCAGCAGGGATTACGACGTCTTGAAGGAAGGATTGCAACTGAGGGCGACTGCGTACGTCAACGGCATAATACTCGGCGGGACCATAACGGACCATTTCCGCGACAACGAAAGGGACTACAACATGGGCAGCGGCTACAGCGTCAAGACCTATGCGGGAATAACCCTCAACAAAAGATGGAGCATAGACCTGAGCGGCGAACACTACCACATATACACATGGAAAAGCACCTCGCAGAAAGGTTTCAACAGTACGCAGGGCGACGAAGGCCATTCACACCTTACCGTCCTGTCCCCTTACATAACATATCATTCGGGCAAAAAGTGGAAGATATCCGTTGTCAATCGCCACTTCCTGAGGGTTACAAGATACAAGCACTATCCCGACGTGGATTATTCTACGACGGATTTCCTTATTACTTTCGGCTGCGTGCTTTAGACATGCCTAAGGTATCAGGGCCGTTATGTTGGTTGCGATAAGCTTTACGCTCATTGCAAGTAGTATGATGCCGAAAAACTTCCTCAATATGTAGATTCCGCCCTTGCCGAGCAGTTTTTCCATAAGGCCCACCTTCCTTATGACGATATAGACCACGAGCATGTTCAAGGCTATGGCCAGTATTATGTTTATCATGGCGCATTCGGCCCTGAGCGAAAGGCATGTGGTCAGCGTACCCGCCCCCGCAATCAAGGGAAACACCAATGGCACTATGGTCGAGGAGCCCTCAGGGGAGTCGTTCTTGAAGATGGTTATGTTGAAGGTCATTTCTATTGCAAGGGCTATGAGTATTACGGCTCCCGCAATGGCAAAGGACGGTATGTCAACGTTGAAGAACTTGAGCAGCGCCTCGCCCAGAAACAGAAACAGAAGCATGAGCGCAAGGGAAATGGAGGCCGCCTTGCCGGCATGAACCTTGCCGCCCTTGGCCTTAAGGTCGAGTATTATGGGAATTGAACCTGTTATGTCTATCACCGCAAACAATACCATGAATGCGGTCAACACTTCTCTCAAATCGAAACTGCCTAAATTCATAATGCAATCGGATAAATAATGTTTTCAGAATTCATTTTTTTCCTTTCAGAATCCGTTTTCACCGAATCAAATTCCAAAAGAACGGAATCAGAACTCGTTTCAAGGCCGTTTTATTGCATGAAAACGAACTGTACTATGTTTGCTCCCATCTGCAAGGCCTTGAGTCTTTTTTCATAAGGGTCGTTGTGCACCTGTTCATCCTCCCAGCCGTCTCCCAAATCGCATTCATAGGAATAGAAGCATACGAGCCTGCCCTCGTATATCAGTCCGTAGCCTTTCGGGGGCTTGTTGTCGTGTTCGTGTATCTTGGGCAGTCCGTTGGGAAAGTCGTACTTCTGATGATAAATCGGATGAGTGAACGGCAGTTCCACAAAGTCCAGTTCGGGAAAGACCTTTTTCATCTCCCTTCTTATGTATTTGTCTATGCCGTAGTTGTCGTCTATGTGCAGAAAACCGCCTGCAAGAAGATAGGAACGCAGATTCCTGACCTCGTCCCCGTCGAGCACTATGTTGCCGTGACCCGTTATGTGGACTATCGGATAAAGGAACAGTTCGCTGCTGCCCACCTCAACCGTCGGATAGTTCTCCTCCATATTGGTCTGCAATTCCCTGTTGCAAAATCTTATCAGGTTGGACAAGGATGTGGGGTTGGCATACCAATCCCCGCCCCCGCTGTATTTCACAAGGGCTATGCTCGTCTGAGCCTGCACGCAAAGACCGCAAAGAAACGCAAGGAACATAACTGAGAAAAACACCGTCATCCTTTTCATTTCCCTCATGTATTTACGAATTGACAAAATGGATGTTCTGAAGGGCGTACAAGGCGGCCGTTTCGGTTCTGAGCCTGCTTTGTCCGAGGCTTATAATCCTGAAACCCCTTTCCTCGGCGGCCTTCACCTCCTTTTCGGAGAAGTCTCCCTCCGGGCCTATCATCACCATGGCGGACTCTCCCGCCGCGTATTCCTTTTTTATGCTTGTCCTGTCCTCACGATTGCAGCATGCGAGGAATTTCTTGTCGCAATCCGCCTGCATGATTACCGATTCAAAGCTGCACAAGGGGTCGAGTTGCGGTTTCAAGGCCTTTACGGACTGTTTCATCGCCGATATTATCACCTTGTTGAGCCGTTCCATGTTTACAGTGGTTCTTTCGCTGTGTTCGCCCGCAAAGAGCGATATCCTGTCCACGCCCATTTCCGTCGCCTTTTTTATGAACCATTCCGTCCTTGATATGTTCTTTGTGGGTGCAAGGGCGATATGTACGCGAAAAGAGCGTTTTTGGGTATCCTCCAACGGGTTTTTGACCAATACGCTGCAACAACGGCTGTCCGCCTGCACTATTTCGGCAAGATGAAGACCGCCTTTGCCATCGGTAAGCATCACCTCGTCCTGTTCCTTGAGCCTCAACACCCTGACGCAATGGTAAGACTCCTCCTTGTCGAGGTTGTATATGCCGCCCGCAACGACATCGGGTATGTAGAAGACGTGCATGCCGCTCTTTTAAAGGGAATAAGCTATACCTATTTCAACAAAAGGATCCAATGAGAGTTCGTTGTCCGCCTCGTGATAATAATCCCTGTATCCTCCGTTTACCATCAATCCCTTGTATTTGTCGTGATAAGGGTGTTCGTAAAGCACTCCGGCCTGCATTCTGAACCTGAAGTTTGGGCTTATCTCCTGCATGAATCCCAAGGCGGCGCGTGCGGTAGGCACAACGCGGGTTACCTTCAACTCATCCGTGTTCATCTGTATCGAAACCATGCCGGGAGTGGTCTCTATGTCCTTTTCGCCTATCATTACGTTTATTCCCGCTTCCAAACCGAGGAATATGTTTGTTCTTTTGACGTTGAAATACAGATTTGCGGACAAAAGAACCGGTATGAACGAATGGGACTTGTATTCTCCTATCGTCATGGAAAAGTCGGTATTGGTTGCGTTCTGGGCTTCCTGCCTTATGGATTTTCCGGGATAATATACAAGTCCGGTATTCAAGCCGAAACCTGCCGAAACGCTCGGCTGCAGTTTCCAAGGACGTGTTCTGTAC
>DXGG01000077.1 GCA_019114015.1 Candidatus Onthomorpha intestinigallinarum
GAACTCTCGCTCTCAAGGTAAGGATTGTTTTCCTGCTCCTTGGCTATCCTCAAATCCAAATCCTGCAAAGGTATCTCCAAAAGCTGCCCGCACAATCTCTGCACCGGACTAAGTCTTTGCCTTTGAACCTGTTTCAGTTTTTGCCTTGCCTTGTCCACTTCTAATAGTTAGCGTTTTTAGGATAACGTGGGAATGGTATGACGTCCCTTATGTTGCTCATGCCGGTAACAAACAGCAACAGACGTTCAAAACCCAGTCCGAAGCCCGAATGAGGCGCCGAGCCGAAACGACGGGTATCCAAATACCAGTCCATATCCTTCGGATTTATGCCTACTTCCTTCATTCTGGATACAAGTTTTTCCATATTCTCTTCCCTTTGGGAACCGCCTATTATTTCGCCTATGAGAGGGAAAAGAACATCCATGCCCCTTACAGTCTTGCCGTCATCGTTCTGTTTCATGTAAAAGGCCTTTATCTCCTTTGGATAGTCCGTCAATATTACGGGCGACTTGAAGTGATGCTCGACAAGAAACCTTTCGTGTTCGCTCTGTAAATCCACTCCCCAATAAACCGGGAACTCGAACTTGTGTCCCGAAGCCGAAAGTATGTCTACCGCCTCGGTATATGTCAATCGGACGAAACGGTTGTCCAATACAAAGCGCAGCCTCTCCATCAGACCCTTGTCATACATGGATTGAAGGAACTCAAGGTCGTCCTGACAGTTGTCCAATGCATAACGGATAAGGTACTTTATGAAATCCTCCGCAAGATCCATGTTGTCCTCTATCTCGTAAAAAGCCATCTCCGGCTCAATCATCCAAAACTCCGACAAGTGTCTCGGAGTGTTGGAATTCTCCGCCCTGAAGGTAGGTCCGAAGGTGTATATCTTGCCCAGACTCATCGCTCCAAGTTCACCCTCCAACTGTCCGGAAACGGTAAGCGACGTCCTCTTGCCGTAAAAGTCCTGCGTGTAATCCACCTTGCCCTCTTCATTTCTCGGCAACTGCTCCATGTCAAGCGTTGTCACCTGAAACATCTCTCCTGCTCCCTCACAGTCCGACGCCGTTATCAACGGAGAATTCCAATAGAAGAATCCATTGTCGTTAAAGTACTTGTGTATGGCATAAGCCATTGCATGACGTATGCGGAAAACAGCAGAAAAAGTATTGGTTCTCGGTCTCAGATGGGCTATTTCTCTCAAAAACTCCAAAGTATGCCCTTTCTTCTGCAAGGGATATGTTTCCGTGTCGGCCTCTCCGTAAATCTCAATCGTCCTTGCCTGTATCTCCACGCTCTGTCCCTTGCCCATGGACTCGACCAACAGACCCTCTACCCTAACACATGCTCCTGTGGTTATGCGTCTAAGGACATCTTCGTCAAAAGAGCCTATCTCAACGACTATCTGTATGTTTTTTATGGTACTTCCGTCATTCAAAGCCAGAAACGCAACATTCTTGTTTCCCCTCTTGGTCCTTACCCACGCCTTGACGCAAACATCCTTTCCTATCAACTCCTTCGCGCAAGGTTTGAACAAATCCACTATCTCCGTTCTTTTTATCTTTTCCATTCTTCCTTCAATATGTTTATAAATATTCTGTTCCCTTTTCTATCTCTACATCTGTCACAAATTCCTTTATTCTCTGCTCTTCCCCCTTGCGGCAAATCATCAGTATGTTGTCCGATTCCACAATTATGAAATCCTCCAACCCCTGCAACACCACCAGTTTGTCCTTCGGCATGTCTATCAGACAATTTCTGGTATCGTAGGTCAGGACATTGCGACCCACAACGGCATTGCCCTCGGCGTCCTTTTTACGCACCGAATACAGAGCCGCCCACGTTCCAATGTCGTTCCAGCCGAATCCCGAAGGAATGACGTAAACGTTGGACGCCTTTTCCATAACGCCGTAATCTATCGATATGGAAGGGCAGGCGGCATAGGTCTCCTCTATGAACGCCTCTTCCGCATCGGTGTTGTAAATGTTCTCTCCCTTTGAGAAAAGCTCATACACATCCGGAAGAAACTCTTTCATGGCCTTGTCTATCGAACGCAGCGACCAAACAAAAATGCCGGCATTCCAAAGAAAATCCCCGCTCTTCACAAACTGCACCGCCATGTTGTACTCGGGCTTCTCGGTAAAAAGCTTGACTTTTTTCACATCCTCGTCCATACCGTACTGTCCGTTGTCGACATACTGTATGTAACCGAAGCCCGTATTTGGAAAGGTGGGCTTTATTCCCAGCGTTATGAGCACATCATCCCTTTCAACCGCCGCAAAAGCCTTCTCCAATATGGATATGAACTCGTCTTCATCGGTTATCAGATGGTCGGATGCGGCAACGACTATCTTGGCGTTCGGATTTTTACGTCTTATCTTGAAATCGGCATAAGCCACGCAAGGTGCGGTATTTCTCCTTATAGGTTCCAACAGTACGCATTCCCTGTCTATTCCTGCCAATTGCTCAAATACTATATCCCTGTACTGTTTGTTGGTAACTATGTATATGTTCTCCTTGGGACAAAGCCTTTCAAAACGCTTGTAAGTCGTCTGCAACAAAGATTCTCCGACGCCTAAAACATCTATGAACTGCTTGGGTTTCTTTGTTTTGCTCACTGGCCAAAAGCGGCTTCCTATTCCGCCGGCCATTATTATGCAATAGTTGTCCTTGTTCAAACTCATTTCGTCCTCTTTATTAGAATTTACAAAAGTAATCATTATTTGACAGCCGACAAAATAAATGCATCAAATTCACTCACGGCAAGGCCTCAACCTTTTCTGAAAAGAAAAAAACGAATTCAGAAAAGAAAAAAATGTTTTCTGAAGACGTTTCGGCCATTTCAGTATTCTATTCTGTCTTCCTTTTGCAGCCAATATTCAAAGGGCTTGAGGGCATCGGGATGCTCCACTTTCTCTATCGGAAGGGAACGACGGCTTTCCTCCAACGGTATTTCGTCGTATATGTGCTGGTCATCGAATCCCGCCCTTGCGGCATCCTTCCTGTCGGCCGCGTAGTATATGTGTTTCAGACGCGCCCAGTAAATGGCCGAAAGACACATGGGACAAGGCTCGCATGAGGAATATATCACGCAATCCTTCAGTTCGAAATTCCCGAGCCTGCTGCATGCCTGTCTTATGCAGTTTATTTCGGCGTGTGCGGTGGGGTCGTTGTCCGAGGTGACGCTGTTGGACGCGCTTGCTATGATTTGCCCGTCCCTTACTATCACCGCTCCGAACGGACCGCCTCCCCTGTCCATGTTTTCCATTGCAACCTCAATGGCTTTGCGCAAATAATACTGGTGATTCATCTTATTATCATATTTTCCCATATAACGCCCGCAAACTCCCCTTATTTTGCGCCGAATGAATAAAAAGACGTAACTTTGCCGGAAGAAAAACATTGTTCGACATGAAGAAATTATTTATTGTTTCCTGTTTATTTTTTGCATTTACAGGCGTTTATGCACAAAAATACGTAAAAGACTATTCGCTTTTGTCCGTAAGGGAGGTGCGGAAGCCTCTCATGATAGATTCCCTTGACAACAACGGCAAGGCGTTCGACCTTGCAAGGGATTTCAAGCCCTATTCCTCGGACATGAATCCGATAAAGACATTGAAGACCGATGAAGAGGGTTTCATAACATTCGATGTCGAAGAAGCTAAGGAAAAGG
>DXGG01000078.1 GCA_019114015.1 Candidatus Onthomorpha intestinigallinarum
GAATATTGACGGATGAGAAGGCCGCGACATCAAGAAAGGGTATATTTGCAGGCGGTGATGCAGTAATAGGAGCAGCAACGGTCATTCTTGCCATGGGTGCCGGAAAAAAGGCTGCCAAAAGCATAGACGAATATCTCAAGAACAAATAAGACAAACAAGGTCCGAAAACACCAAACGGTTTTCGGACCTTTTATTTTTGTCAGTTCCTTACGTCCATGGCTTTTCTCAATCCGCTGCCGAGAGCAATGAAGGACAGCACAAGCAACATTATGGCTATGCCTGGTGTTATGGCCATATAGGCGGCATCAAGTATTATATATCCGTAGTTTTCTTTTATTATACTGCCCCATGAAGGCATTGGCGGTTGCACTCCCAGTCCGAGAAAACTAAGACCGGCCTCCTGCAATATGGCCGTTGCGAAATTGGAAGCAGCTACAACCGTTATAGGTCCTACAACATTGGGAAGAATTTGTCTTATTATTATCCTGCGGTCGCTGTATCCGAGAGCTCTTGCAGCTTCAACGAATTCCTTTTCCTTTATACTTTTGACCTGTCCACGAACCAGTCGGGCTATATCCACCCACATCGTAAGACCGACTGCGACAAAGACCTGCCAGAAACCTTTTCCCAAGGCGAATGTGATGGCAACGACAAGCAATACGGTAGGAATGGACCATACAACATTTATCAGCCACATTATCACGTTGTCAACCCATTTGCCGTAATAGGCCGCAACAGCTCCGAGAGTCACTCCTATGACTATCGATATGAGGATGGATATCAACCCCACCGACAGAGAAACCCTTGTTCCGACGATCAACTGTGAAAAAAGACAACGACCGTAACGGTCCGTACCTAATATGTAATGACGTTTGCTTATCCTGTAATCGTCCTGTTCGGACAATGATATTATATCTCCGTCATTGGGATTGTCTCCCGTGTATGTTTCGAAGTATTCTCTGCCATTTTGTTTCCAATATCTGTATATGGGAGTAGATACATATTGAGAAGGAGCACCGTAAAGCAATCGTCTGAAAAAAGATGTCTTTTCAACCGAATGGTCGCGCATTTCCAACATTTCTATCTCGAATCCCGGTTTTTTCACTGCTATTTCAAGGTGCTGTTCGTTGGCATAAGGCGTCGAATCGGGACTTATGAAATAAGCTCCGACAGCCATGACGGAAAACAGACCTATCAGCAGCAGAGAGACGCAACCGACAGGGTCTTTCAGCAGTTTTTTCCAGACTCCGCTATAAGAGGCCGAGTTCGAGTTTTGCTTCATCGCTCAGTCTGTCCATTGTCCATGCAGGTTCAAACGTCAGTTGTATCTGTACGTTGTTTACTCCCTCGGTATGCTTCACCGCTTCCTCAACCTCCAGCGGCAGGCTTTCGGCCACCGGGCAGTTCGGTGCAGTAAGGGTCATAAGAACAAGCACATCGTTGTCATCGTTTATGTCTATGTCGTAAACAAGTCCCAATTCATATATGTTCACCGGTATTTCCGGGTCGTAAATCGTCTTGAGAACCTGAATGATACGGTATTTCAACATTTCTTTGTTCAAATCCATGATATCTATCCTTTGTTTTGGGTACTGAATGCCAAGGCGTAAAGCTTTATCTGTTTTATCATGCTCAACAAACCGTTAGAACGTGTAGGCGAAAGATGCGACTTCAGACCTATTGCGTCTATGAAGTCAAGGTTTGCTTTATATACATCTTCCGGTTTCTGATGATTGAACACCCTCAAAAGAAGGCTTATTATTCCCTTGGTGATTACCGCATCGCTGTCTGCCGTTATGTCCATCAGTCCGTCCTTCATCCTTGCCGATATCCATACCCTTGACTGGCATCCCTTAATCAGGTTGTTCTCCGTCTTGTCCTTGGGGTCTATCTCAGGACAATCATTTCCCAATTCTATCAGATAGCTATACTTGTCCATCCAGTCATCAAATGCGGAAAACTCCTCGATTATTTCCTTTTCTATTTCCTCTATTGTCATTGTTCGAGTAATTTTAAAATTTCTTCAATATAATCCCTGCTGTTCGAAAGACGTGGCACCTTGTGCTGTCCCCCCAACTTGCCCTTTGACTTGAGCCACTTGTAAAACGTACCCTGAGGAACGCTTTTTACCATAGGCATCTGCAAAACGAAATTCTTGTAGCGTTTGGCCTCATAATCCGAATTGACATCCTGAATAGCCTTGTCGAACGTCTCGGTAAATCTCATCATGTCTTCCGGTTCTTTTTCAAACTCCATAAGCCATTGATGCAGGGTCGTATTCCTTTGCGTGTCGAACAAAGGAGCGGCGGTATATTCGTTTACGCTGGAATCGGTAAGTCTGCAAGCTGTTTCAATCGCCTTTATTGCATTGTCCACAATCAGTTCCTCTCCACATGCATTGATGAAGTTCTTCGTCCTGCCCGTTATTTTGAATCTGTAAGGTTTTTTCTCCGTAAACCGTACCGTATCCCCTATCATATAACGCCAAAGACCGGCATTGGAACTTATAAGCATGGCATAATTTTTT
>DXGG01000079.1 GCA_019114015.1 Candidatus Onthomorpha intestinigallinarum
TAAATCGGTTGAGTGTTTATTCAAGGGATTTGGCAATGTTGTAGACAACGGTCGGAAAGAATTCCTTTTCGAGCAAGTGGATTTTGTTTGCCACATCCTCGGCAGTGTCTTTCGGCAACACGTCACATTTGGCCTGAAAGATTATGTCACCACTGTCGTACTGTTCGTTCACGTAATGTATCGTTATTCCGCTTTCCTTTTCTTTGTTGTTCACAACGGCATGGTGTACGTTGTGCCCGTACATTCCCTTGCCGCCGTATTTTGGAAGCAGGGCGGGATGGATGTTTATAATCCTGTTCGGATAGGCTTTGATTATGTTGTCGGGGACAAGCCATAGAAAGCCGGCCAGAACCACAAGGTCTATTCCCTTCTCTTCAAGCAGTTGTGTAACTTCATCCGTATTGTAGAATTGTTCCCTGTTGAAGTAGTGGCTTTCAACCCCCAGCAGTTTTGCTCTTTGCAGAACATAAGCGTTCTTTTTGTTTACAATCAGCAGTTTTGCCACCACATCATCCTTTGTCTTCAGGAATTCGCATATTTGCTGGAAGTTGCTTCCGTTTCCAGATGCGAATATTGCTATCTTTTTCATGTTTTTCTCTTTCTTATTTGGTAAACAGTAGTTCTCGGTATTTGGGCAACGGCCATATTTCATCGTCTATTTCCATTTCGAGATGATCTATATGGTCTCTTATCTTGTCCAGGTATGGTTTTACGGTTTCTTCATATGCGAAAGCCTTGTCCTTGTGGCTTGTTATCTGATTTGCAACCTTGCGGGCGTTAATCATTTCTCTTACGAGTACTTTTATTGCGGTTACCCGTTTCGATATGTCTTTTACAAGCTCTTTTCTGTCGGCACTCATAACTTCATACTCTTCCTCGGGGAATATTTCTTTTAGTCCCATGAGGTTCTTTAAAAGACGGTTCTGGTATTTTACTGCTGTGGGAACTATGTGGTTTATTGCAAGGTCGCCGAGTACACGACTTTCTATCTGTACCTTCATTGTATATTTTTCCAGTTCGACCTCAAGGCGGCTTTGCAGTTCTGTTTCGTTGAATATTTTTTCTTTCAGGAATACTTCTTTTGCCTGTGTGTCTGCATAGTGCATCAGTGATTGTGGAACGTGGGATATATTCGACAACCCTCTTTTTTCGGCTTCTTTTACCCATTGCTCCGAATAGCCGTCGCCTTCGAATCTTATGGGTTCGGAAGCTCTGATTGTTTCTTTCAGTGTTCTCATAATGGCATCTTCTTTGCCTATTCCCTTTTCGGTCAGCGAGTCCACTTCTTTTTTGAATGAATTGAGCTGGTGCGCCATTGCCGCGTTTATCGCGATCATGGGAGCGGCACAATTGGCGGAAGAGCCTACGGCGCGGAATTCGAATCTGTTGCCTGTAAATGCAAAGGGAGAAGTGCGGTTTCGGTCTGTTGTGTCAAGCAGTATTTCTGGAATGCGTTCTATGCCGAGTTTCATTGTGGTGCGTTCTTTGGATGTCAATGACGATGTGTCTGTGTTTTTTACTATTTCATCCAGAGTGTAGGAGAGTTCTCTACCGAGAAATATGGACAGTATTGCCGGCGGTGCTTCGTTCGCTCCGAGTCTGTAACAGTTGCCCGCATTGGTTATGGATGCTCTCAAAAGGTCCTGATTCTTGTACACCATCATAAGTACGTTCGCAAGAAATGTAAGGAACAACATGTTTCCTTTAGGGTTTTTGCCTGGGGCGAAAAGGTTTATTCCGGTATTGGTACAGAGTGACCAGTTGTTGTGTTTGCCTGAGCCGTTAACGCCTTCATACGGTTTTTCATGGAGCAACACTACGAATTTGTGTTTGCGGGCAATACGCTTCATGATGTCCATTACGAGTTGGTTGTGGTCATTGGCCAGATTTACGTTTTCGAATATTGGAGCCAGTTCGAATTGGTTTGGAGCTACCTCGTTGTGACGTGTCTTTACCGGGATGCCGAGTTTGTGACATTCCATTTCCAGTTCTTTCATAAAGGAAGTTACTCTTGGCGGGATGGAGCCGAAATAATGGTCTTCCAGTTGCTGGTCTTTTGCGGAGGAGTGACCCATGAGGGTTCTCCCTGTGAGACAGATATCCGGACGGGCATTGTATAAGGCAAGGTCCACAAGGAAATATTCCTGTTCCCATCCTAAGTTGGCATATACCTTTGATATGTTTCGATCGAACAGTTGGCATACTTTTGTTGCAGCCTTGTCAACGGCTGACAACGCTTTGAGCAAGGGAGTCTTGTAGTCGAGGGCTTCTCCCGTATATGATATGAATATTGTAGGTATGCATAATGTTTGATCCACTATGAATGCTGGAGAGGATACGTCCCAAGCTGTGTAACCTCTTGCCTCGAAAGTGTTGCGGATACCGCCGTTGGGAAATGAAGACGCATCGGGTTCCTGTTGTACTAGCAGTTTGCCGGAAAATCTTTCTATGACATCACAACCGTCCGTGCCGAATTCAATGAATCCGTCGTGCTTTTCCGCCGTCCCGTCAGTCAAAGGCTGAAACCAGTGTGTGTAATGGGTTGCATTCTTGGATTTGGCCCAGCTTTTCATGCCGTTGGCAATCAGGTCCGCCATTTCTCTGCTGATGGGACTGCCTTTGTCTATGGCTTCCATCACGGCATTAAAGGCTTCTTTCGGCAGATATTCCTGCATTCGTTTGCGGTTGAATACATTGCATCCGAAATAGTCGGATAGTTTGTCGGATGGGGTTGTCACTTCCAGAGGTTGTCTGTTTGACAGTTCTTGTAATGCATGGAATCTGATTTTTGACATAATAATTATTTTATTCTGCAAAGATAGGTAATTTAGGAGAAAAAATTGTTTTGTATCGATTTTGTTTTGCACTTTGAAGCGATTTGAAGTGGGATATATATGCTTAATAACTTTTATGCCAATATCTTATTTATCAGGTCATTAATCGTTTTAAACGGGTATTTTTCCCGCTTTTTTTTTGTCCATGTAGACTTTTTTTTGTTTCTTTGCAGACCAGTTTAATTCAAAAACTTATGAATATGTCTGAGATTGCAACAAAAGTAGTAGCTATCGTAGTAGATAAGCTAGGTGTAGAAGAAAGTCAAGTTACCCCTGAAGCTAATTTCACAAGCGACTTGGGAGCAGATTCATTAGACACGGTAGAGTTGATTATGGAATTGGAAAAGGAATTCAATATTTCCATTCCTGACGATCAAGCAGAGAAAATTGCAACTGTTGGTGATGCGATAGCATACATCGAGAACGCAACAAAGAAATAATTTCATTTCGTTATGGAAATGAGACGAGTTGTCGTTACGGGTTTAGGTTCACTTACTCCTATAGGCAATACTGTTGATGAATATTGGCAGTCTTTGCTTGACGGAGTAAGTGGAGCTGACTTTATTACCCAGTTTGACGCATCATTGGCCAAGACAAAATTTGCTTGTGAATTAAAAGGTTTTGATGTAGGTCAGTATTTCGACAAGAAAGAAGCAAAAAAATATGATAAGTTTTCACAATATGGAATAGTTGCGGCGGAACAGGCTGTCAAGGATTCTTGTATTGATTTTGAAAACGAAAACAAGGACAGATGCGGTGTCATTTGGGCATCCGGCATAGGCGGTATCATAACTTTCCAGGAAGAGATAACCAATTTTGTCAAGGGGGACGGTTCTTTGAGGTTTAGTCCTTTCTTCATTCCCAAAATGATAGCGGATATATGCGCCGGACATATTTCAATGAAATACGATTTGAGAGGACCTAACTTCGCCACTGTGTCTGCGTGTGCCTCATCTGCACATGCAATAGCCGATGCTTTTTTGTATATCAAATTGAGCAAGGCGGATATTTTGCTTTGTGGCGGTAGCGAAGCTGCCATATCTCATGCAGGAATAGGAGGTTTCAGTTCCATGCATGCGATTTCACAGAGAAATGATGATCCCAAGACTGCTTCAAGGCCTTTTGATAAAGACAGGGATGGTTTTGTTTTGGGAGAGGGAGCAGGTGCGTTGGTGCTTGAGGAATATGAACATGCGGTTAGAAGAGGCGCGAAAATTTACGCGGAAATATGTGGAGCGGGTCTTACTGCAGATGCGTATCATATTACTGCTCCGCATCCGGAAGGCAGAGGAGCGTTCTCGGCGATGCGGGAGGCGATGCGGGAAGCCGGATTTACCACTTCTGATGTTCAACATATAAATACGCATGGAACATCTACCCCATTGGGCGATATAGCCGAAATAAAGGCTATTGAAAAATTGTTTGAGGCTCAAGCGAAAAATATAAATATTAATTCTACAAAATCTATGACAGGACATTTGTTGGGAGCGACTGGAGCGGTTGAAGCGATAGCAACTGTATTGGCTATTTACAATGGAATCGTTCCTCCTACAATAAACCATTTTACGGATGATCCTGAATTACCGGATTTGAATTATACGTTTGGAAAACCTCAAAAGCGAGACATAACAGGAGCTTTGAGTAATACTTTCGGATTCGGAGGACATAATGTATGTCTTGCCTTTAAAAAGTTTGTCAAATAGCGATGTTTGTTTTCTTAGGGACTAAAAAGCAAAAGGAAAATAAGAAATTATTGGATTTTTTGAGAAATATTCTTGGGTGTAAACCTAAGAATATTTCTCTTTATAGGCTTAGTTTGATACACAAATCGTGTTCTCATAAAGACGCTTTTGGGTATAAAAAGAATAATGAGAGATTGGAGTATCTAGGTGATGCTGTTTTAAGTGCGATAGTAGGAGATTTTCTGTTTAAAAAATATCCTCATAAGGGAGAAGGTTTTTTGACGGAAATGAGATCTAAAATAGTAAGCCGTAACAGTTTAAATAAATTATCTTGTAAAATAGGGCTGTCCAAACTTGTAGAATGTAACAAAATGGTAGGCTCTGGTCAGTATGCTTCAATTGATGGTGACGCGTTTGAGGCCTTGATTGGCGCACTTTATCTGGATAAAGGTTATGATTTTACATATAAGGTTTTGATTAATAAATTGTTTCCGCTTTATCTTGATATGGATGAATTGGAAAATAAGACGTGGAATTATAAAAGTAAGATTATAGACTGGTGCCAGAAAAACAAGAAGGACATATCGTTTAAAGTGGTAGATGTAATCGAAGTAAACCATAGGAAACAATACAATGTACAAGTTTTTATAGATAAGGTTGGGGAGGAGACAGCAGTAGATTTTTCTATAAAGGCAGCGGAACAACTGGCTTCCGAGAAAACTTTTAAAAAGATATTGGAACGGGAAGAAGACAAAAAAATCGTATTGGAAGATGGAGAATAAATTGGAAAGAAAGCCTGAATGGTTGAAAATAAAACTCGAAACAAAAGAGAATTATACCAAGGTCAAGAAGATTGTAGAATTAAACAAACTTCATACGATTTGTTCCAGTGGAAAATGTCCTAATATAGGACAATGTTGGAGTATAGGTACTGCGACATTTATGATTTCCGGTGATATTTGTACGCGTAGTTGTAAGTTTTGTGCTACGAGGACAGGAGTCCCTTTGGAATTAGATAAAGAAGAACCTGCGAAAATAGCTGAATCCGTGAAGTTGATGCATTTGAGGCATTGTGTTGTTACATCTGTTGACAGGGATGATTTGGAGGATAAGGGAGCTAATCATTGGGCACAAACAATAAGGGCGGTAAAAAAAGAAAATCCAAATACAATAATTGAAGTACTGACACCTGATTTTGACGGCAGGAAGGATCTTTTATCCATTGTTTTCGAAGCAAAACCCGATATATTCGGACATAATATGGAAACGGTCGGAAGATTGTCCGATATAACGAGAAGCAGAGCGAAATATGACGTAAGTTTAAGCGTGCTTTCAATTGCATCCGAAGCCGGGTTTATTACCAAGACAGGTATAATGCTTGGATTGGGGGAAACAGAGGATGAGGTTGTATCTCTTATGAGAGATGTAAGAAATGCCGGGGTTAATTTGATGACATTGGGTCAATATCTGCAACCCACAAAAAAACATTTGCCGGTGTACGAGTACATAACGCCCGAACAATTTGACAGATATAGGCAAATAGGAATGGATATGGGCTTTGATAACGTTGAAAGCGGCCCATTGGTACGTTCTTCTTATATGGCAGAAAAAACTTTTGTGGAATCCAGATTAAAACAAGATTAGTTATCAGTATTAAATCACACCTCTTATATCCCAGATGTGGTTTATTTTATGGCGTTCGAGGTATTCGTTCATTCCGTTGATTACTTCCAGTCCTATTCGCGGGTTTATAAAGTTTTGTGTTCCAATTTGTATGGCGCTTGCACCTGCAAGTATGTACTCTATTGCATCTGTTGCATTGGTAATGCCGCCTAACCCTATGATAGGGATTTTTACCGCTTTATATGTTTGATATACGCATCTCAAACCTATAGGTTTTATTGCAGGACCTGACAGGCCTGCTGTTATGGTGGAAAGCAAGGCTTTTCTTTTTTCTGCATCTATTGCCATTGCCAATACGGTATTTATCATCGATAGAGAATCCGCGCCGGCATCCTCAACCGCTTTGGCTATATCAACTATGGACGTAACATTTGGTGTAAGTTTCACAATCAGATGTTTTGAATATACGCGTCTTACATTACTTACGACCTCAAATGCCATATTAGGATCCGTACCGAAGCCCATACCGCCTTTTTTCACGTTGGGGCAAGAAATATTAAGTTCAATGGCATGTATCTTCTCCAACTCGTTTATTTTTTCGGCTACAGTTACATATTCTTCTATGTCGGAGCCGGATACATTGACAATCATGTTGGTATCGTAGTCTTTTATCCTATTGTAGATAGAATTGCAGAAATAGTCCACGCCCTTGTTTTGCAATCCTACTGCATTTATCATGCCCATTGGAGTTTCGCACATTCTTGGAGAAGGATTTCCTTCGCGTTTGTTTCCGGTAGTCCCTTTTACTATTATGGCACCGAGAGCCTGTATATCGAAAAAATCAGTGTATTCCTCTCCGAAACCGAATGTACCTGAAGCAGTCATTACGGGATTTTTCAAGTTCAGATTCCCTATAGATATTTTCAATCTGTCCATTTGTTTGTATATCCTCCGCATTTATTCATTACCAAATAATTTCTTTTGAGTCAAATACCGGACCGTCGGTACATGTACATTTATACCCTTCATGTGTGTTTTGTGCACAACAAAGGCAAGCGCCTATACCACATGCCATTTTGTTTTCCAATGAAACAAAGCATGGGATTCCTTTTTGCTCAAAAAAACAAGCTATACTTTGCATCATTGGGCTCGGCCCGCATGTATATACCGTGTCATATACATGATTCATTACGGTATTCTCCGTTACCAAACCTTTTTGGCCGAAACTTCCATCTTGGGTTGATATGTACACATTACAAAATGATTCGAATTCGTCTAATGGTATCATCTGTTCCTTTGTCCTGAACCCCATAAGCATGGTCGGTTTTATGCCTTGTTTGTGAAAGCATTTGGACAAGTACAACAGAGGAGCGATACCTACACCTCCGCCAACAAGCAAAACATCGTTTCCTTTAATGTCAAATCCGTTGCCGCATGGATAAATCAGATTTACCGTTTGATTTTCTTCAAGGTTGGAAAGTTCATTGCTTCCTTTGCCGACTTTCTGAATAAGCAGGTATAAAGAATTGCTTTCTTCATCGACATCGTGTATGGATATTGGTCTTCTGAGTAATACGGAACTCGGTTGTATTGTTTGAATCTCTACGAATTGACCGGCCTTTACGGGAGCTAATTTATCTTTGGACTGTAATTTCAGTCTGAAAAATGTCGGATTTAATGCCTTGTTTTCTACTATTGTAAAATCGCTGCAATATTTCATTTTTTTTGATTTCGTTCGTTGTTCCCAAAACGAATACAAAAGTACAAGAAAATATTTAATTACTGAATTTATCTGTATCTTTGCAGGTTACAAGTAACAGAAAATGTTTGCTATGAAATATTGTTTTAGATTGATTATTCCACTTGTTGCAGTTTGTTCGGTTTTCACATCTTGCGAGGTGGAGTTTGATCCTAATGGAGAGTGGAGGCCGACTACTGTGATATACGGATTAATGGATCAGGATGATGATACTACTTTTATCAGAGTGCAGAAAGGATTTGTGGGTGTTGGCAATTATTTGGAATTTGCCAAGCAAAAAGATTCCGTTTACTATAAGCCGGAGGAAATAGATGTTTTTATGGTTTCCTATTATCCATGGGAAAAAGAAAATGTGAGAGATACCTTTTGGTTCAACTATACGGAAACATATTCAAAACCGGAAGGAGATTTTTACAGTGAAAAGGCACCTGTCTATTATTGTGTGACAAAAGGTAGATTGAGTTATGGTGAAGAACTGAAAAAAGAATACAAGATAATCGTTAGAAATAACAAAACAGGCGGACAGACCTATGCGACTACGCGACTGATAGGTAATTATGATATAATTTCTCCGAATTATTCGATGCGTTTTCAACGTGATGGAGACAATTATATTTTAAAGTGTCAGTGGTACAATATCAATTCCTCTTCCGCTGTCAATGGAGAGGGTATAACGGCGAAGATGTATCAACCGGTAATACGATTTTTTTATGTTGAAAATGGCAACGAAACATATGTTGATGTTCCTTTGCCGTATAAACTTAATACAAGCACTCAGTATGGCGTCGTAATGAACAGCAATGTTTATCTTCAAGACATATTGAACGGCATAAAGAAAGAACTGAATTATGAAGCGGTCCGTCGCTGGACGGAGAAGAATGTGTTCTGTGAACTTTATATCAATTCCTGTGATTTGTCCATGTTTGAGTATTATGGTAATTCCTTGCAGCAAGGCAATTATCTAACCGATAATGGTATATATACTAATGTGAACAATGGTTATGGTTTGTTTGCATCACGCAGACGGGCTGTGAAGGTGGAATTTACGGAAACGGATAACAGATTTGTTGAAGGTCTGAAGGATTTGGATATTGGTTTTTAGTAATTTATAAGGTTGAATGCTAAATTAATTGATTATAATTTACTACTTTTGCAAGCTAAATTCTGAGTTGTAGAAATAAAAGACAAAAGACATAGTATGAATGTAACGAAGGAAACGACAGGAGATTTGACGGCAGTTTTGAAGATAGAGGTATCTTCCGAAGATTACAAGGAAGCCGTAGAGAAAGAATTGAAAAATTACAGGAAGAAGGCAAACATGCCTGGATTCAGGCCGGGACAGGTGCCTATGGGTTTGATAAAGAAAATGTATGAAAAGCCTGTAAGGGCAGAACAGGTGCAGAATGTGATGACTGAGGCCATGTACAAATACATAGACGATAACAAGATAGAACTTCTGGGTACTCCTATGGCAAATAACGATAAAACTCCTCAGATAGATTGGGACAATCAGTTCGATTATACGTTTTATTTCGACATAGCTTTGCAACCTTCTTTTGATATAGATCTCAGCTCTCAAAATACTACGTATTACAGAATAACACCTACTGATGATATATTGAACAGATTTGTAGAAGATATACAACGCAGATTCGGAAAATTCGAAGTACCTGAAACTGTCGGAGAAAACGATTTGGTTTATGGAGAAATCAAGGAACTGAATCAGGAGGGTAATGTAAAGGAAGGAGGTATTCAGACTCCTACTTCTTTGTCGGTTGATTTGATTTCGATGGTTACCATAAAAAAGAAGTTTTTGGGTGCAAAGAAAGATGATGTCATAGTGTTTAATCTTGCCAAGGCATTCAAGAATGTTACTGAATTGGCTGCAATGTTGCGCATAGACAAGGAGAAAGCCAAGGAATTTAAATCCGATGTAGAGTTCAGGATAAGTTCAATAAGCAGAATAACCAAGCATGAGTTGAATGAAGAACTCTATTCCAAGGCTTATGCCAATAGGAATATTAAAACTGAGGAAGAATTCAGGCAGGCGGCAAAAGAGGATCTTGTAAATACGTATTCCAAGGAAGCCGACCGTTATTTCCTGAATGAGACAAGCAAACAATTGGTTGAGACCTCCAAGATAGAGTTACCTGACGAATTCATGAAACGTTGGCTTATTGAAACGAATCAGGGTAAGGTGGATGAAAAGGAAATAACAGACAATTACAATACATACAGAGATTCCATCAAATGGCAGTTGATAGAATCCAAGTTGATGGAAAAATACAAACTTGAGGTAAGCAAGGATGAAATAAAGACGTATTATAAAGATGCCTTGATATCCAATTATTTCCCTGTTGTTGAGAATGAAACGGAAGAGCAGAAAAACGAGAGGGAGAAGTCCATTGAGAAAATCGCCGACAATATGTTGGAGAACAAGGAACAGGGCAAACAGGTTTACGAATACTTGTTTGATCAAAAGTTGACCGCTACATTGAAATCACAGACAAAATGCGAAATCAAGGAGATTTCAATGGAAGATTTTTCACAACTCATTAAAAAACAATAAATGTCGTTGAAGTGTGGTATAGTTGGTTTGCCTAATGTAGGCAAATCAACTTTGTTTAACTGTTTGTCAAATGCCAAGGCACAAGCAGCGAATTTCCCGTTTTGTACGATAGAGCCCAATTTGGGAGTAATTACGGTTCCGGATGAAAGACTGAATGTGTTGGCCGAACTGGTCAACCCTGAAAGAATAGTTCCGACCACTGTTGAGATAGTTGATATAGCTGGTTTGGTCAAGGGAGCAAGTAAAGGTGAGGGTTTGGGTAACAAATTTCTCGGAAACATAAGGGAATGTGATGCAATTATTCATGTGTTGAGGTGTTTTGATGATGATAATGTAGTGCATGTTGACGGCAGTGTGGATCCTATCCGAGACAAGGAGATTATAGACCTTGAGTTGCAGTTGAAGGACCTTGAGACAGTTGAACAGCGTTATGCTAAAGTGGAGAAGGCAGCAAAAACAGGCGGAGACAGAGAGGCGAAAAGTTTGTTTGAGATACTAAAACGCTATAAGGAGGCTTTGGAGCAGGGAAAGAGTGCGAGAACAGTGGTATTTGAAAACAAGGACGATATAAAATTGGCCAAAGAGTTGTGTCTGCTTACAGCCAAGCCGGTGTTGTATGTCTGCAATGTGGATGAACAGAGTGCGGTAAACGGGAACAGATATACGGAATTGGTTGAAAAAGCTGCAAAGGAAGAAGGTGCGGAAATATTGGTTGTTGCGGCAAAGATAGAGTCGGACATAGCCGAATTTGAAAGCATGGAGGAAAAACAGATGTTTTTGGAGGAGTTGGGATTGAAGGAATCTGGCGTTTCTCGACTTATAAAATCAGCTTACAGATTGTTGAATCTTCAGACTTTTCTTACGGCAGGTCCTCAGGAGGTCAGGGCATGGACCTTTACCAAAGGATGGAAAGCTCCTCAGTGTGCCGGAGTGATACACTCCGATTTTGAAAAGGGATTTATAAGGGCAGAGGTGATAAAATATGACGATTATGTAAGGCTGAAGGGAGAAACTGCATGCAAAGAGGCCGGCAAGATGTCTGTAGAAGGGAAGGATTATATAGTTCAGGATGGAGATATAATGCACTTTCGTTTTAATGTGTAGTTTATTCGGGTTTATTCACTGATGAACATTTTAAAGCAACCGAATCATTTGTCAAATGATTCGGTTGCTTTTTTATGATTCAAGTCGGAGAGATTGTATTGCTATTATTTATTTTTTCTTTCATGGGTCAAAGTAATAAAATATTGACAACTATGCAAGAGTTGTAGTCAAAAAATGAATGACCGAAAAACAGTGTAGTGATAATGTATTTTTATTTTAATTATATATTTATTCTTCGGATTTTCAACAGTTTATCTTCATTATCTGTCAGTATGGAATACTGATAAAAATAGAATGATTGAAAAATTATATGGGGTTTTATTTGGTTTATATTATAAACTTGTTTATTTTTGCCAAGCAAATAGAACATTAATAGTTTTTTATGGTGTTGTGATTTGCTGAATTGATTTTATAAACTTAAAAGTAGTTATTATGAAACGAATTAAATGTTTGTTAGTGGTTTTGACAGTTTCTTTCATTTCTTGTTCTACATTGATAGCACAAAATAAGGAAGATGTATCTGTAAAAGTAGTCAATATTCCAAGTAAGACAGGGAAAATCCTATTAGCCCTTGATCAAGGGAATTACTATGGATATTATGCGGTGGTGGATGTTGTAGATTCACAAGCAGAAATAAAACTCGTAAATATTCCCAATGGGAAATATAAAATCTACGTTTACCACGATACCAATAATAATTGGATATTAGACAAGAATGATAAAGGTATTCCAGTTGAGTATTGTGCTATACAAAATATAGAAATTAAGGAAGATGTTCGAAAGATATCAGTTGCTTTAGAGAATGTCAATGCATATGGTAAACCCTCAAAATAGATGATATTATGAAAGAGAATGGTTTTTCGGAAAAAGAAAGTGTGGAACTGCAATACATGATATTCGGGAAGCCGGATAGAACCCGAAATGAAAAAAAGAGCTAAACATCTGCAAATATAACCATTGATTTTCTGTACTTTATGTGGTATCAGATTCGGGAATGACTTTTTAATTTGTCTTAATCCGTTGCAAGTTTCTTCGGGATGTATGGGAACATTTACGGG
>DXGG01000008.1 GCA_019114015.1 Candidatus Onthomorpha intestinigallinarum
CACCTTAAGCGTCAAAGTATGCTTTCCGTCAGACAAACCGTAAAACGGAAAAGTTATGGTTCCTCTGTTCTGATTTTCAAAGTCCGCCTCAAAATAATCATTCAATACGAAAGTATTTGCCGCATTGTCCAGTCTCGCCATTATGTCATGCCCCAATCCGCTGCCCACAGTGTTTATCGCTATCTTATCCGAAACTATCGCAAACAAACTCGGATTTTCGTCCGTAATGCCTCCGTTGACGAAATTGGTGTCGTTCATGTACAATTGTATGACGGGTCTTGTCTCCGTTATCTGAACGGTGGTGTCAATGCCGCCTATTATGAAATCGCTGAAATATCCCGCCGCATCGGTACTGTCCGTCTGGGCATAATAGCTCAATTTGCCGTTACCATAGTTGTAGGCTATATCCTTTGGAACTGTAATCGTATGCGTGAATATTCCGTTTTTAACTTCCGCAATACCCTTGTGCAAAACGTTCTTCTGCTGTTCAAACTCTATGTCCGTATCCAGTCCTTCATTGTCCAAGGTATAATAATTGCTTGCCTTGTCCAAAAGGGTTACATATATTTTACCGTTGAAATTTTCCAAGACATTATCGTTTTCATCAACTATTTCTCCCTCTATCTTCAATTGAGACAACGCCCTGACCGTATCCAGTCCTTCGGAAGCATAAACACTGATGTCGTTTATTTTGGTTGTTTTCACATCATACATGGGAAGACTTATCCTGAGGGCAGGATCGCCGAACAATCCGAAACTCCTTTCCTCTACAACAAGTTTAGTGGCATTCTTGGCCTTCATGAACACCTCTCCGAAAGTCAAACCTCTGCCGTTTTCCTTTATTACCGCATATTTATGCAGGTTGGTATTTATTTCATTTCTCGAAGGTATCTTCCTCGAAGCTGAAATCAAGGCTATTCCTCCGCCGCTTGTAGAAGAAAGAACGAACTCTCCCGCCGACTGTTTTTCCACCTGGTCAAACTTGGTAAATTCACAAGTGGAGGTTATCACAAGAGGAAGGGAATTGTAATTGCTCCAACTGGTTATGTCAGTTATGGTGACGAGCCGTTCACTTGACAGATGGTCATCAGAACCGTGTCCAACATAATTGAACAGCAGGCAGCCCTTTTTCATCCTTTGATTAATGGCCTTGGACGCATCCGGATATGTGGCCCCTGAGGAAGAATTATATTGTTTGTAAGCATCAGAGTATATTTTTTCCACATTCAACACCGGATTCGTTTCCTTTATCTGATAGTATATAGCTTCTGCGTTGTCTATAAAATATCTTTCTCCCCACGTGTCGGCATCATCCGCCGTAAGAGTGATTGCATTTCTCCATTCTCCCGATTTCCCCTCTCTCAAATCCATTCTCTTCATATATCTCTCGCATTTGTCAACCATGTTCTCCGCTTCCGTCACGGTATTAACGGTAAGACGCCCTATCCCTATCATCAAAGTGTCATTTATGGAGCCTTTGGAATATGGAGACAAGAATGCAAGCACATCATCAGTGGTATAGGAACTTCCGGCATCGAACAACGAACTGACGGCCTGATATGTCGGTATAAAATTGTTGTTATACCCCAATATGTTCTTGTTGTCGAAAGTGCCGTCTCCAAACAAAAGAAGGTTCTTTGGAGCAAGACCTTCGTCCGAATACCTGTTGTACAGCATTCTCATAAATTCCCTTATCGCCAAAAAATCCTTTGTGCCGGAAGAAAACTCATTGTAAACCTGCTGGGTTGTGGCAACACCAACACTGATACCGTCATTAGTGCGATGCAAATCGGCAAGCATATTAGCCTGATTCAAAAATTCAGGAGCAGTCACTATGACCAATTCAACGGGAGTCCACGCATGTAGATTCTGATTGTCTATTTTCCCTTTCAGAATAGGGGTAGGAAAACTGTTTCCGGTAAAAACATACAACAATCTCGTACTATCATTTTCAACTACGAAACTCAAACTATCCTGTACCACTTCATAATCATCTATCCTTTCGGGATTTTGGGCACAGGTAACATCCCATATCTGAAAATTGACATTTCTCACATTGCTTATGGAATATCTGCTGTAACCTTCCGTCACAATACCTTCCGTAGCGTAAAAGAACAGACATCCGTTGTTGAACCTCAACTTTTTGGTATAATCTACCTTTATATAATCCAATCTACCCTTGGCCGTATTGCTTCCGGAAAAATTTATCTTCATTGTATTGTTTTCCGAAACATTGCTCGTTTCAAAAGACTCCTCCTTTGCAGAAGCCGCATATCCTGACGCAGTTGCGGAAAGCGATATTGCACCTAAAGAATTGTTATTGAGCGTGAACGAAAAAGATGAAGGCGTAGTACTTTGATTGATGACCCTTACGGTTATGTTGGACACATCCTCATTCGACACGTTTGGCAACGAAACAGGAATGTTAGTCGTATTTGCCAGTGAAGAAAACAACTCCCCAAACCAGTTCCTTCCGCTACCGAGCAAGTTTGCCAATTCCCTTTTATGGACAAAAAAAGCTCTCGTATCGTAATAGGTATGTTCTGACTCAAAAGATACGGGGGCTCTTGAGACGATACGTTTTTTTTCTCCTATATTCGGATCGAACGTTATGAAATAGGATGCCACGTCGGAATAAGGATGAACGGTAAAATTGAAGGAACGTGCAGCTTTATTGTATTCAAACTGCATCGTGGACTTGGCATAAAAAAGAACATAAGGACTTCCCTGCTTGTTTACATAAACGGCATTCTCTACCAAATCACTTCTGTCATAGAGTGCATTCGTATCGGATATTGCTCCATCGGACTGTCCGAAAATTGAAAGATTGTCAAAATCTATTTCCTCTTTTGGTACCCCGAGACTGACAAAATCATTGTAGGTAAGTTTGTATATGTTGTCTGAAGGAACATTGACGACATACCAATTACCATTACTCAAAACAGAAGAGTCCGGATAATGCACCATGTTTTGTGCGGTCAAATCCGACAACATACCACACAAATATAAAAGAAGCAATAGTTTTTTTTTCATTGACATCAATCGAAAACGAACAATTTGTTTAATAACACCATACATGATTGTTTTATTGCATTCTTTCAAGATAAAGGAATGAATAAGCCTTCTTCGCAGGTTCAAACAAAACGACGTTTTCCGTAATGTTTACAAAGGTCTGCAACAAAAAAAAGTGAAAAAACGTAGAAAATGCTCGGAAAAGGTTTTTGTTTGATGATTTTTTTGTAATATTGCCAATTCAAAAAGCAGATTAAAAATTAGCTCTTTATACTTTAAAGTATTGATTATGAATAAAAAAGTATTTTTTCTGATAGTAGGGTTGATAGTATTGTGTCTTGACACAAAGGCTCAGGATCCTCACTTTTCTCAGTTTTATGCCAATCCTTTGTACACCAATCCTGCACTTGCGGGAACCGTGGTTTGCCCAAGGTTTTCTCTTTCCTACAGGGATCAATGGCCTGCTTTGGGAGCATTTAAAACATTCTCGGCCAGTTATGACCAATATTTCGATGCTCTTTCGGGAGGTATAGGAGTCATGGTGATGAGTGATGCTCAAAGTGATTATTACAGGACAAATACGGCGGCCCTTATTTATTCGCTTCGATTAAAACTTACAAGAGACATTTTCTTGAATCTTGCCGCACAGGCAAGCGTGACAAACCGCAGTTTGGATTGGGATGAATTGTCTTTTCCCGACATGATAGATCCGAGATACGGCTTTATTTATTCAACGATGGCTGATCGCCCGGACGATTTGTCACACACTTATGTCGATTTTGCGGCGGGACTGGTCGCTTACGGGGAAAATTGGTATGTGGGAGCTTCCGTTGCGAACCTTACCAGACCTAACGATGGTTTCATCTCCTACAACCGTATACCTATGCGATTCACCGCACATGGAGGTGTACGACTTAATTTAAGCAGGGACAAAAGAAGAACCAATGCTTTTTTCGGAGCTCCTATAATAACACCAAACATTATATATTCATATCAGGGAGATTTCCAAATGTTGAACTACGGTCTTTATTTGGATTGGAGTCCGTTCATCGTAGGCACATGGTTCAGACAGTCTATTTCATTTGATAATGCCGATGCCTTGGTTCTTTTGTTCGGCGTGCAATACGAGAACATGAAAATAGGATACAGCTACGACATTACGGTTTCTGAACTGTCAAATACTTCAGGCGGTGCGCATGAAATAACGCTTGGAGTGCAACTTCCTTGTCCTGAAAAACGTAAGAAGATAAAACCTATAAAATGTCCTTCATTCTGACATTATGAATGATGATAAGACAGAGTTATTGTGAAACAATTTTAGATTAATAATAAAACATTGTGCGAAATGAAAATGGCATCATCGGTCACTAAAGTATTTTTAAGTTTGTCCATAATTGTATTGTTGTTCGGTTGCTCGAGTAAAAAAACATCGAACACTACGGGTTGGAATTATGATGACCCTGACTGGGGAGGATTCGAGTCTGCCCATGTAACAGAGCAAGCAACGCCTCCGGGAATGGTATTCATCGAAGGCGGAGCATTCGTTATGGGAACAACAACCGACAACGTAAGATACGAATGGCATAACCAACCGAAAAGAGTTACGGTTTCGTCATTCTATATGGATGAATGTGAGGTAACGAATTTGGATTACAGAGAATATCTTTATTGGTTGAACAGAGTATACGGCAACGATTATCCAGAAGTTTACCAGAGAGCATTGCCGGATACCTTGGTTTGGCGTTCCAAATTGGGATATAACGAACCTATGGTTGACTATTATTTCCGTCATCCTTCATGGTCCGATTATCCTGTTGTTGGCGTAAGTTGGGTACAGGCATCGGAATACTGCAACTGGAGAACCGACCGTGTCAACGAAAAGATATTGGTGGATAACGGCATATTGGAAATGATTGACCCGGACCAACAGGGAGACAATGTCTTCACTACGGACGCTTATCTTGCAGGTCAATATGAAGGATACGTAAAAGAAGACCTACCAGACTTGAACCCTAACTCTGAAGGTTACCGTAAGGTGAAAATGGAAGACGGTATCCTTTTGCCGAGATTCCGTTTGCCTACGGAAGCAGAATGGGAATATGCCGCACTTTCATTGGTAGGAAATACCGTTGACGAAAGAATAGTCGAAAGAAGGATTTATCCTTGGAACGGACACATAGTACGTACCGCCGAGAAAAAATATTACGGACAGATGTTGGCCAACTTCAAACGCAGCAGAGGCGATGCTATGGGTGTGGCAAGTGCTTTGAACGACCATTGGGAATATACCGCTCCCGTAATGTTCTATTTCCCTAACGACTACGGATTATACAACATGGCGGGCAACGTTTCAGAATGGGTTATGGATGTTTACAGAGCCAATACCGGACTTGACGCCGACGACATAAATCCTTTCAGAGGCAATGTTTACATGACAAAGGTTACGGACAGCGACGGACTGATTGCGGAAAAGGATTCATTGGGCAGAATATCCTATCGTGCGGTCACTGTCGAGGAAAACATAAACAGATTGAATTACAGACAGTCCGACAACATAAACTATCTTGACGGTGATTTGGCATCACAATTGGGTTCCGCCGAAACATGGAAGATGTCTTACAATGAAGATGAAGAGGGAGAAGGATTCATCGAATCCGAAGAAGACCTTGAAGGCGGTGAAGGTACCCAACAGACTAAAAGCGCTACCGGAACAATGTATGAATACGAAAAGACTTCAATGGTGGACGATAAGGTCAGAGTGGTTAAAGGAGGCTCGTGGAAAGACAGGGCATTCTACTTGAGTCCGGGACAAAGAAGATATCTCGACCAAACAAAAAGTACCGATTGGATTGGTTTCCGTTGCGCAATGGACAGAGCCGGTTCAAGAGAGCAATAAAGTATATAAGTTTTATTGGTTAATATCAAGAAAAGCGGCATTCCTTAAAAACGGAATACCGCTTTTCTTAGTTTAGTTATAAGTCCACCTTTTTTACTCGCGGCAAACAAATTTCAAGTCTTTGTTCTCAGCCAAAACAAATCCTTAGTATGGTAAAGTTTATTTTCCTCCTTTAATCCTATTACAATTTTTACAAAGCATTTGGCAATTTTCAGCCACGGTAGTCCCTCCGTCTTTCCATGGTGTAATGTGATCAGCTTCCATTTCCTCCAGCTCAAAGTGTTTGCCGCAATGTACACAAATACCTTTCTGGCGTTCGTATGTTTCACGTTTCTGTTTTTTATCAAACGTACGGAAACTTAAATCACGTAAATCACCACTCAGGACATAACGGTAGATACCGGATTTTTTCATAATTTCATCATCTTCCATTAAATCGTGAATCCGTTTTTCCAATGCAGCAGTATCATAAACACCTTCACCATATTTGTCGAACATTTCTCCCCAATCCAAACCTTTCATTTCACGGCGATACTTGACGAATGTAGAACGTATCCATTTAATGATTGAAGAAAAATAATCCTAAAGTTTATTGGCATTCAGATCAAACTGGTGCAAAGCCATATACTTGTCAATGCTTTCCACTCCCTCATGCCGAGCTGCCCATTTTAAGATTGTGGCTAAATATGCTTGCTCTATTGCATTACCGTTCAGGAAATCTGCCCCCATTTTGTATGCCGGACAACCATTCTTTGAGAAGTGTCTGCGTGCATCGGTAACAAAAGGTCCTGAATAAACAGCATTCAATAACTCTTGATCAAGAAGTTTTTCTCCAGCAATGTTTATTAC
>DXGG01000080.1 GCA_019114015.1 Candidatus Onthomorpha intestinigallinarum
GCCCTTAACCAACTGGTCAATCAGCTTGAAGGAGACAGAATAGGTCTTGTGGTGTTCGCCGGCACATCGTTCGTCCAACTGCCTCTAACGGCCGACTATACGGCTGCAAAGACATTCATAGACGTCATAGACACCAAAATGATACAGACACAAGGCACTGCAATAGGCGAAAGTCTGGAAAAGGCCTTCCTTGCATTCGGAGAAGAAAAACAGGAAAACCGCTCACGCAGCATAATATTGATTTCGGACGGAGAGGACAACGAACAGGATGCTTACAAAACAGCCTCCTCCATAGCGGACAAAGGCGTTGTGATAAACACCATAGGACTGGGATTGAGCGAAGGCGCACCCATACCAATCAAAAACAACGGAATAAACATACAATACAAAAGAGATAACAACGGCAACATAGTGGTGACGAAACTGAATGAAGAACTTTTGAAAAACATTGCAAAAAAAGGAAACGGCATATACATAAGAGCCAATAACGCCTCCATCGGGCTGGAAAGCATACTGGCAAGAATAAACAAAATGGAGAAAAACGAATATGAAGCCGTTGCATACAAGAACTATGAAAACAAATTCCATGTCTTCGGCGCTATCGCATTGGCTTTGCTTTTGCTAGAATATGTCATATTCGACAAGAGGAACAAGTACGTAAACAGAAAATTTTTCTTTGGTAAATAAATTTGCGACGATGAAACGGTTTATGGTTTTGACATTGGTGTCAGGTCTTTTTTTACTTGGCTGCGACAAGGAAAAAAACGCATTGAGGGACGGTAATGAAAGCTTCGGAAAAAAAGAGTTCTCAAAGGCCGAGGACTTTTACAGACAGTCGCTTACCAAGGATTCCCTTTACGCCAAGGCTCAATTCAACCTTGCCAATGCAAGTTACAAGCAAAACAATCAGGACAAACTGCGAACGGCATTGAAATACTATGAGCAATATCTGACAAACACGCCTGCAAAAGATACGCTGCATTATGCCGATGCCTTGTACAACATGGGCAATACTTATTTTCAAATTGCACATTTGGACAGCAACGTAAACACTCCCAACTATACAAGCAATCTGAAAAAGGCTTTGGAGAACTACAAGCAGACACTGAGACTCAACCCGCAGGACACGAATGCCAAATACAACCTAAGCCTTACACGCAAACTGCTGAAAGAGAATGAAAATCAAAACCAGAATCAGCAGAACCAACAACAAAACCAACAGAATCAAGATCGGCAAAATCAGAATCAGGAAAGAAAAAATCAGAATCAGGAAAGAGAAAATCAAAACAAAGAAAGAGAACAGGACAAAAACGACTCTCCTCAGCCTCAAAGACAAAACAAGGACGAGAAAGAAATGCAAAGAATGCTGGAAGCTCTGAAAAACAACGAAAAGGCCACATTGGAGAAACTGAAGAGAAAAGAGGACAAGCAGGCTCAAAAAAAATATATAGAGAAAGACTGGTAAATCATGAAGAAAAGTTCAATCATATTTCTGTTGGGCATATTCATTACCTTTGTAATGCAGGCCCAGCAGGTTACATTCCAGACACAGGCCCCCAAGGTTGTGGGAGTTGACGAACGTTTCAAGGTAAGTTTTACGGTAAATGCCTCGAATCCGAGCAATTTCGTTGCACCCACTTTCCGCAATGTGAACATATTGAGCGGACCCAACACTTCAAGAAGTTCCTCCGTGGTAATAACCAACGGTCGCAGAGAAAGCTCTCAGTCCACCACGTTCACATACTGGCTTCAGAGCCTTGGTGCAGGAGAGATTTACATACCGGCGGCAAGAATCATAGTCGACGGAAAGACTTACAGTACACAACCGGTCACAATCAAAGTGGAAAAAGACCCGAGTCTCGGACAACGTTCAGCAAACAATCCAAATTACAACGGCAGGCAGCAATACAAACAGGAACCAGTTAAGGTAATCGATGACAAGGCCGTTTTTGTCAGGGCCATTCCAAGCAAGACCAAAGCAGTAAATGGCGAAGAGATAGTCATTTCCTACAAGATATACACTCTGGTACCGGTTTCGGAATATCAGGTGGACAAGTTTCCCACCTCACAGGGCTTCTGGGTCGAAGAATTGGACAATCAATCGACCCCTACTTTGGAAAGAGAGGTTATAGACGGAAAGGTTTATCAGGTTGCCACGCTTCGCAAAGTGCTGGTTTACCCTCAAAAATCCGGTTCTTTGCACATAGATCCCATGGGACTGGAAGTCGTGGCTCATGTGCAGACCGGCACAAGACAAAGACAGAGACAGCTGACGGGAGATCCTTTTTTTGACGCCTTTTTCAACGATCCTTTCTTTGCCAACATCACTCCCGTATTCGAAAGGGTAAGAAAAAAACTGAAAACAAATGCATTGACCATACAGGTTGAAGAACTGCCCAAGACGAATGAAGTCTTTTCGGGCGGAGTTGGTCAATTTGAAATATCTTCCGAAATCGATACCTCATACAGCAGTACAAATGAGGCCATAACATTGCAATACACCATAAGCGGAAAAGGCAACCTCACCCTTATAGAAGGCATGGATCTTAAGCTTCCGGAAGAATTCGAGGTGTACGACCCGAACATAACGGACAAGATAAACAAAACGGAATACGGACAAAGCGGTTCGAGAACATTTCAATATCTCATAATACCAAGGGTTGAAGGAGTGTACGAGGTTCCATCTGTCAAATTCACCTATTTCGATCCCGAGAGAAGGGGATACAAGACCATATCGGCTCCTCCCTACAAACTTAACATCAAAAAGGGAAAGGAAAACAGTGACTTCTCAAAACAACTGTCGGAAAGGGAAAAATACAGAAACATGGACATAGACGACACTCCGGAAAACGAAGGGTCCGGAACGCCATTGCTCAAACCGTTCAATACCGTTGGCACGTGCGTCTGCCTGTTTGCCGCAATCGTCCTTATGATTATGGCGATAAAGATTACCCAAAAGCAGAAAGAAAGGAATCAGGACTTTGTAAGCGTAAAACTGAGAAAGGCTAACAAGGTGGCGACAAAAAGACTCAGACGGGCCAAAAACTATTTGAACGACAACATGACGGAGGAATTCGAGACTGAAATAGGGCAGGCATTGTGGAATTATTTGTCGGACAAGTTCAA
>DXGG01000081.1 GCA_019114015.1 Candidatus Onthomorpha intestinigallinarum
CTTCGGAATACCGCCTGCAAAACAGTTTACCGACTATTCATTGCTTTCAGGAGGCGAGAAACGTTTGCTCAACCTTTTGAGTGTTTTGATGGCAAATCCGAATTTTCTTGTTTTGGACGAGCCGACCAATGATCTTGACATACAGACCCAGTTGAAACTGGAGAACTTTCTCGAAAATTACAAAGGTTGTCTTTTGGTGGTTTCGCACGACAGACATTTCATGGACAGTGTCGTTTCTTATCTGTTCGTCTTTCAGAAAGATGGTGGTATAAAGGAATTTCCGGGCAATTACAGCGATTATCTGGAGTATGAAAAACAGCATCGGAAGCAGTCTCCGGAACAAAAGAACATTGAAAAACCGGTAAATGCAAAACCGAAGAACAGGGATGACAAACCGAAACTTTCATACAGGGAAAGGATTGAGAAAGAGGAAATAGAGCAAAGACTTGCGGACTTGGGCAGGGCGAGAATTGAAATAGAGCAAAGATTGAATGCTTCGGATTTGGACAATGATGAGTTGAACAGGATTTCGGAAGAGTATAAGAACATATTGGAGGAGACGGATCTAAAGGAGATGAGGTGGTTGGAACTGAGTGAAAAGGAAGGGTAGGGAAGGATTGCCGTTATTGGAATCGGATTGGCGGAAAATGAAATCAAGATTCGGAAAAATGCTTTCTGAAAAGAAAAAAACGGATTCTGAAAAGAAATTCACCGAATAAGGTTTGGATAAGATGTGTTCCTGAAAGGGTGAAAACAGTCATGGTGAGGATACGTGAAATCCTGTATCGATGATTTCCGTATATTACAAAAAAAACGGCATCCGTCTTTTCATGGATGCCGTTTGGTTTGTGGGAGTAATAGGAGTCGAACCTATGACCCTCTGCTTGTAAGGCAGATGCTCTAAACCAACTGAGCTATACTCCCCTTTTGCGGATGCAAAGATACGACTAATTTTGTTCCTGCCAAATTTTTTTGCTTGTTTTTTATACCTGCATTGCATTTTTTTTGTCTGCAAATTTGCCGTCCCTATATGCGATTTCTCCGTTTACAAAGGTGCAAACTACTTTGTTGTCAAAGACTTCGCCTTCCAAAGGAGACCATTTGCATTTGTATAAAAGAGAGGATTTTGTCACCTCTGTTTTTTTTGTCGTATCGATTAATACAAAGTCCGCAAAGTATCCTTCTCTTATGAAACCTCTGTCCTTGATTGAAAATATTTCGGCTGGATTATGAGCCATTTTTTCCACCATTTTCGTCATGCTCAATTCGCCTTCTTTGACCAGTTGCAAAACAACGAGCAGGGAGTGTTGGATTGAAGGCATGCCGGAAGGGGCAAGAAAATACGGTTGTTTTTTTTCGTTCAATGCATGCGGAGCATGGTCGGTAGCTATTATGTCTATCTTGTCTTCTCTTAAAGCCTTTCTTAGGGCAGCTCTGTCTTTAGCCGTTTTTATTGAAGGGTTGCACTTTATGAGATTGCCTTTTTGTTTGAAGTCTTCGGAACAAAACCAGAGATGCATTGGAGTTACTTCCGCGGTTATGAATTTGTCATTGATATTTGCCGAAGACAACAGGGACAGTTCCTTTTCGGTGCTGATGTGTGCGATGTTTATTCGGGTGTGATATCGTTCCGCAAGGCTGATTGCAAAAGAGGTGGATTTGTAGCATGCTTCCGTTGTGCGTATCAGCGAATGTACATCGTACGGGAGGTTTCCTTCTGTTTCGTTTTCGTATTTGGCTGTATTGCGGCGGATAATCGACTCGTCTTCGCAATGTATGGATATTACTTTTTCCTTTTCCGAGGAAAACAAACGATGCAGTACCTGCGTATCCTCCACAAGCATGTTTCCCGTTGAAGAACCGAGGAACAGTTTTATCCCGCAAGACTGGCTGCGTTTGACGGACAGTGCCTGTTCCACGTTGTTGTTTGTAAGGCCGTAAAAAAAAGAATAATTGCAGAACATATTGTCTTGAGCCAAAGACAATTTGTCCTGCAATGCTTCGAGTGTTGTGGTCGGCGGTTTGGTGTTGGGCATTTCGAGAACGGTTGTCACCCCTCCCGCAACGGCTGCTTTGGATTCGGTAAACATGTCCGCCTTGTATTCCAATCCCGGTTGCCTGAAGTGAACATGCGTATCGATTATGCCGGGCAGCAATATCAATCCTCCGCAATCAATTATTTTGGTATCCGTCGGTAGATCAACAGTATCATTTTCATAAATCTGTTTGATTCTCTTGCCTTCAACCAATATGTTCAAAGGTTTTGTTTCACCTTCGTTAACCACTAACGCACCCTTGAGGTATTTGTGCATGGTGCTTTAATCCAGTTTCAATTCCGATTCCACTTCTGCGGCGATGGATTGGTCCACAAGTATTCTGCCGCAGTATTCGCATACTATTATTTTCCTATGCATTCTTATGTCCATTTGTCTTTGGTGTGGTATTTTGTTGAAACAACCTCCGCATGCGTCTCTGTCGACAGTCACTACCGCCAAACCGTTTCGCGCATTGGAACGTATTCTTTTGAATGCGGTGAGATATCTTTCGTCTACGGACTTTTCGTTTTCCAAAGCCTGTTCGGTCAAAACCTTTTCTTTTTCCTCGGTTTCCTTTATTATTTCGTCAAGTTCGGATTTCTTGATTTCAAGATCCTTCATCTTTTCTTGATAGTCTTCTTCGTATTTTGCTATTTCGAGTTTGTAGATATCTATTCTTGCCGAGAACTCCTTTATCTTTTTTTCGCAAAGTTGTTTTTCAAGTTCCTGAAATTCTATTTCCTTTGACAGGGATTCGTACTCTCTGTTGTTTCTTACGTTGTTTTGCTGATCGGAATATTTTTCCACGAGAGCCTCACATTCCTTTATTTTGTGTTGCTCTTCCGCTATCGAATCCTTGCAGGAGGATATGTCAGCCGTGGATTTGCCTATTTTGGTCTTCAATTTTTCCGTTTCGTCTTCCAAATCCTGCACCTCCAAAGGAAGTTCCCCGCGTATAATCCTTATTTTATCTATTTGGGAATAAATTTTTTGCAGCTTGTACAAAGCTATCAAGCGTTTTTCAACAGTCAAATCCGCATCTTCGTTCTTGAATGTCGGCTTGACTGTTTCGGATTCTTTTTCTTTTACTTTTTTTGCCATTATCGTTATTGTTATATATTCTTTATTTTGTTGGGACTGTCATCGCAAAACAAAGGAACAAAATTACAAAACTTTTTTGATATTAAATTTGCCAGACATTTTTTTGCAATTGACTCACTTTCAAAGTGTCCTATGTCTGCAAGCAGTATCCTGCCATCTGCTTCCAAAAAAGTGTGATATTTAATATCTGATGTAAGATAACAGTCTGCTCCGGCCTCAATTGCCTTTTCGAGCAGTTCGCCTCCGCTTCCGGTACACAATGCAACACTTTGCAATATTTTTTCCTTGCCCGGAACATACCTTATGTTGTGAATGTTCAGTTTGGTTTTTATATCCAGTAAAAAAGAGCTGTAATTCATTTTCTTTGGTAATATACCGGTGCCTCCTATTCCGAAGAAGCCTTTTTCTCCAGCGTTTTTATCAAAGGATGTGAAGTCTTGAAGACCGATGATTTGTGCCAACATGGTGTTTAGTCCTGTTTGTGCAGCGTCAAGATTGGTATGCATGGAATATATTGTCATGTTGTTTTCTATCGCATAAAGCAGTGCTTCTGTCGGATTATCCTTTGGCAGGAATCGTTTTATGCTTTTGAAAACCAACGGATGGTGTGATATAATTAGATTGCAGCCAAGATTTTTCGCTTTTTTCAAATTGTTTATGTCTATATCCAGACATAAGAAAATGCCGTTGCAACATTCTTCCGTATTTCCGCAAAGCAAACCGGAATTGTCATAGTCTTCCTGCCATGTTTCGGGAATTTGTTCGTTCAGGTAATGTATTATGTCGGCTGTCTTGATCATTGTTTGTTATTTTATTTGCTTATGAACTCAATGTCTCGAAGTTTCCATATTTGGACAAACCATTGGCATCGGATTTTGTTCGGGTCGAAATACAATCGAGGTTTTCATTTTAAAAAGAATTACTCTGCAAAAGTACATTTTTTTTGTAACTTCGCACCTTGAACTTAAAGTGTGCATAAATGTCGATATCAATAAAGAATCTTACGAAGATATACGGAGAACAGAAGGCATTGGACAATGTCAGCGTGGATATAGATAAAGGGCAGATAGTCGGATTGTTGGGACCCAACGGTGCGGGTAAAAGTACGATGATGAAAATAATTACATGTTTTATTCCGCCTACGGAAGGGACGGTTAGAGTGTGCGATTACGATATTTTCGACAATCCCAAGCAAGTAAAGGAAAGTATTGGATACCTTCCGGAACAGAATCCGATATATTACGATATGTATGTAAGGGAATTCTTAGGGTTTATTGCCGGCATACATAAAATAGACAGGAAAATACGAAGGAACAGAATAGAAGAAATCATAGAATTGACGGGAATCAGTAAAGAAGCCAACAAAAAAATAGGTTCTCTAAGCAAGGGTTACAAGCAAAGAGTAGGATTGGCTCAGGCATTGATACACGATCCTCAAGTATTAATATTGGACGAACCGACAACGGGGCTGGATCCCAATCAACTGATAGAAATAAGAGAACTTATAAAACAGGTGGGTAAAACGAAAACGGTTCTGTTATCAACTCACATCATGCAAGAGGTTGAAGCGGTTTGTTCAAGGGTTCTCATAATAGATAATGGAAAACTTGTTGCTGATGACGAGACAAAACATCTTGCGGCAGGACAGAATTTGGAAACCATATTCAGAAAAATTACCAACAATCTGTGAAAACTGGGGCTGTTGTTTTGTCATGACTTTTAAGGCGGACATGGGAAAGAATCTATTTTTAATTTATAAATTTTTGGTGTGGTAAGAAATAAGTAATACCTTTGCACCGTAATATGATTTAGAAAACATTAAAAACATATTTTATTATGGTAAAAGTAGCAATAAACGGCTTTGGTCGTATAGGAAGAGTTTCTTTCAGAAACATTCAACGTAAAAAAAATGTTGAAGTAGTTGCAATAAATGATTTGACTGATGCTTCTACTTTGGCACATCTTTTAAAGTATGATTCAGTACACGGCCGTTTTGACGGAGATGTTAAGGCAGATGGTGAATATTTGGTGGTAAACGGAAAGAGAATAAAGGTATATTCTGAGAGAGATCCTGAACAATTGCCGTGGGGAGAATTGGGTATAGACATAGTCATAGAGTCGACTGGTATATTTAAGACTAAGGAAAAAATGACCAAGCACATTAAAGCCGGTGCAAAAAAGGTTATTTTGACAGTTCCTGCCGACAAGGCTGATGACGTTGATGCAACGGTTGTATTGGGGGTTAATGACGACATACTCACTAAAGAGATGACGTGCGTATCCAATGCGTCATGTACAACCAATTGTCTTGCTCCTATAGCCAAAGTGTTGAATGACAAGTTCGGTATAAAAAGGGGTCTTATGAATACAATCCACTCTTATACCAACGACCAGCACATACTTGATTTGCCTCATAAGGATTTGAGGAGGGCTAGAGCTGCTGCTTGTTCAATAATCCCTACGTCAACAGGCGCTGCAAAAGCTGTAGGATTGGTTATTCCGGAATTGGCCGGCAAGTTGCACGGACTTTCCATGCGTGTTCCTACTCCTGATGGCTCTGTTGTTGATTTGACGGTGGAATTGAGCAGAAATGTTACTGTTGAGGAGGTAAATGCAGCGATGAAGGAAGCCGCTGAAGGCCCAATGAAAGGTATATTGGAATATGTTGAGGATCCTATAGTAAGTTGTGATATAGTCGGAAATCCTCATTCTTCCATTTTTGACTCAAAATTGACAATGGTTATGGACGGAAACTTTGTTAAGGTTGTTTCCTGGTATGACAATGAGAACGGTTATTCAAACAGAGTTTGTGATTTGGCTGAGAAACTTGCTAATCTTATTTAAATGATAAGGATTCAAAAGCAGGCGGTCTTTGAAAACAGGCTGCCTGCTTTTTTATTTTTCATTCTTAAGTATCGAAATCTTATTACCTTTGCAAAAAATGACAGTCTGTTATGAGAAACATTTACATTGAAACTTATGGTTGCCAAATGAATATGGCGGATAGTGAAATAGTGGCTTCCATATTGAAACAAGAGGGGTATGATTTGGTAGATGATTTAAATAAGGCTGATATAGTTCTCATAAATACTTGTTCTATCAGAGAAAATGCCGAACAAAGGGTAATAAAGAGGATATCGGAATTGGATTCCTTAAGGAAGAAAAGACAGTGGTTGAAAATAGGTGTCCTTGGTTGTATGGCGGAAAGGATGCAAGATTCATTGATAAAAACACATAATGTCGATTTGGTGGTTGGACCTGACTCTTATAGGGATATTCCGTGGTTGTTGTCTTTCCAAGGTGAGGGATGTGGAGGTTTGATATCAACGGAATTGTCCGAAACGGAAACATATTCGGAAATATATCCCGAAAAAATAAATTCCAATGGAGTTACGGCTTTCATTCCCATAATGAGAGGTTGCGAGAATTTTTGTTCCTATTGCGTTGTTCCATATACGAGAGGAAGAGAACGCAGCAGGGATTTCAAGACAATTGTCAGTGAAGCAGAAAAACTTTTTGCTCAAGGATATAGAGAAGTAACTCTGCTTGGACAGAATGTTAATTCTTATTTATGGAATCAAGGAGAAAAGGATGAGGTGAATTTTGCAAAGCTTATATCGTTGGTAGCAGAAATAAATCCTTTGCTTCGTGTAAGATTTTCCACATCACATCCTAAGGATATATCACAGGAATTACTTGACACTATGGCCACGTATGACAATGTATGTAAGTTTATTCACTTGCCGCTGCAATCAGGGAGTGACAGAATACTTCATTTAATGAACAGGAAGTATACTGCGGGAGAATACCTTGATAAAATAAACAAAATTAAGGAAACGATAAAGGATTGCGGTATTTCTACCGATATAATTTCTGGTTTTTGTACTGAAAATCTTGAAGATCATGGGTTGACTTTGAATATAATGAGACAAGTCGGATATGATTCAGCTTTTATGTTCAAGTATTCAGAACGGCCTAATACCTTGGCGGCAAAAAAGTACGAAGATGATGTATCGGATGAAGAAAAAACACGTAGACTTGAAGAAATAATAAACTTGCAAAGAGAACTTTCTTTTCAGAGCAATAAGAAGGATATAGGTAAAACGTTTGAAGTGTTAATAGAAGGTGAGTCTAAGCGCAGTACAGAAAAGTTGTTCGGACGAAATTCTCAAAACAAAGTGATATTGTTCGATAAGAAAGATTTGCGACTTGGACAATATGTAAATGTAAAGGTTAATGATTGTACATCGGCAACATTATTTGGGGAAACAGTGTCTTAATAAAAACTTCTTTATACATTAAATTTCATCGTTAAAAAAAAAGTAGTAAATTTGCCAAGTCAATATAATGTGATTTGTTATTAATATAGTTCGATTATTATGAAGAAGCAATACTATTTGATTGTAGCATTAGGTTTTTCTTTGTTTTTGTTTTCCTGTACCTCGCAGAAGAATTTGATTTACCTGCAGGGAACGGAGGATGCAGCAGGGGAATCAGTGTATAATTATCCTGCAAATACAACTAATTATTCTCCAAATTACTTGTTGGCCGAGCAGGATATGTTGTACATACAAATCAATTCCAATATAGGGGAAGAAGCCAGCAAGTTGTTTTCGAGTTCAACAAATACAAATTACATGAATACGGACAATGCTGTATTCCTCAACAGTTTTGTTGTAAATAAAGACGGAGAGATTTCACTTCCCATTATAGGCAACGTTTATGTTAAGGGATTGACCATAGAACAGGCAGAGAATAAGATAAAGGAAAAGGCGGAAGAATACGTTGAAGGTGTCATAGTTTCCTGCAAGATGGTAAACTATAAGGTATCCATTTTGGGAGAGGTTACACGTCCCGGTACATATACCTTTTACCAGCCGAGTGTGAGTGTGTTTGATGTCATAGCAGCTGCAGGCGATTTGACATACTATGGAAACAGACACAGAGTAAAAATTGTTCGCAAGACACCGAATGAAGACATAATATACAACATAGATCTAACGGAATCTTCAATACTTCAGAACAGCAAGTATTATTTGCAGCCCGGTGATATAGTATATGTGGAACCTAACAAGAACACAAAAGCATTGACTACATTGAATGTTCCGTTAAATACAATAACCAGTTCTCTTTCAATAATTACATCCATAGTATCTGTTCTTTCTTTGATTTTGGCTTTAAATAAAAAATAACGAAAAGTGGATAACAATTCAACCAAGGTTCAGGAAACCTTAAATAATCAGGAAACATCTGCCATAAATATGGCAGAGATCTTTTTTAAAATGCTTGAAAAGTGGCATTGGTTTGTCATTGCCATAGTGGTGGCTTTAATAGGAGCATTCTTAATAACGAAATATTCTACTTCGTTGTATGAAGCGGAAGCAACTCTTTTGATTAAGAATAATGATGAGATGCTTTCAAACCTGTCTATGGTAAACAACATGATAGCGGCTCGCAATCAAGTGAATTTTCAAAATGAGATAGGAAACATCCAATCACTTTCAATGGTAAAAAGAACAATAAAGGCATTGGATTTTCATGTAACGTATTATCAAAAGGTCAACTTTAAATATTTGGACATTTACAAGGATTCTCCATTCATGGTGGAAGTTGACTTTTACCAGTCTCAACCAACGGGAGTAATGATAGATGTGGAGTTGTCCGATAAAAACAAATGTGTCGTATCATACGAAAGGAAAGACAATGTACCGGTATACGATTACGCTGAGGACATGATATTGGAGGAAATGACGAACATTCCAAGCAGACAACTTTCTTTGAAATATGGAGAATGGTTCAATCATGACGGAATGAGATTCAGAATATTACTGAAAGAACCTGAAAAGTGGAATAGTAATTATTCCAAAATCAATTATTCATTTACTATAAATGATTTGGATGCCGTAGCCCGTCAGTTCAATTCCACGAAAATAGAACTTATCAACAAAGAATCTTCAATAATATCAATAAAATTCAAACACGAAAACAAAAACAAAGCGGTAGATTTCGTCAATATGTTATGTAAGATTTACATAGATCTTACTTTCGAAGAAAAAACACATCTCAACGTAAGTACGATAGAATTTGTAAATTCTCAAATAGATGCCATAGCGGATTCTTTGAATATTGCGGAAAGAAAAAGGGAAGTATTCCAACAGACCAACAATACTCTTAACTTGACCAACGATGCATCTTATCTGTTTGAACAGGCAAATGAATTGGATAAGGAGTTAGCCTTGGAAAAAACTAAAAGGGAATATTACAACAGTCTTGAAAGATACATAAATCAGGCAAATTTGGAGGGAGGTGTTGCTGCACCGTCTACAATGGGAATAGAGGATCCTTTGTTGAACAAACTGGTTGCCAGTTTAACTGAACTGATAATAGAGAAACAAAGATTGTCAACCACGTTGAAAACAAAGAATCCGAAGATGAGGGAGTTGTCCTTGCAAATAGAGAGTGTAAGAGACCAAATACAGGAAAGTTTAAAGACGATTAAAAATATTTCCAATATCAATCAGAGGGAACTGCAAAGGAGAAATAATTTGTTACAGACGGAAATTGACAAATTGCCTTCCACACAGAGAAACATGATAAACATAGAGCGGCAATTCAAATTCAATGACGAGATTTACAATTTCTTGTATCAAAAGAAAGCGGAAGCCGAAATAGCAAAGAATGCGGCTTTGCCCGATCATAAAGTGATAGATGCTGCAAAGTTTGCAACTAAAGTTTACCCTAAAACCGTATTGAACTTTTTGATAGCAATATTGTTGGGATTGCTTGTGCCAAGCGGATATATCTTTATAAAATATCTGTTGAAGACGACTATAGAAAGCAAAGATGACTTGGAAAAGATTTCTTCAGTGCCTATTTTGGGCTATATACCTGAGATATCTAAGGAATACAACAAGATGATTGTATTTGATAAGCCTAAGTCTCAGATAGCAGAATCGTTCCGTTCATTGAGAACGAATATAAAATACATACTTTCAAGTTCCAATACGGCAGACAATGAAGGTAAAATCATATTGATTACTTCCGCTTCTCCGGGAGACGGAAAGACTTTGACGAGTTTGAATATTTCTTCCATTTTCTCTTTAACCGGGAAAAAGACTTTGATTGTAGGTTATGATTTGAGAAAACCTGTATTGCACAGGATTTTCGGCGTAGGCGGTGGAAACGGCATAAGTACGTATTTGATCGGAAAATGTACATTGGAGGATGCCTTGCAGCATACGGAGTTCCCTAATCTGGATGTTATGGTTGCAGGTCCGGTGCCGCCAAATCCGTCCGAATTGGTAGATTCAGAGGCTAACAGAGCATTGTTAAGGGAGTTGAGAAAGCGTTATGACTATATTGTTCTGGATACGCCTCCCGTTTCTTTGATTGCGGATGCACAATGTTTGGCGAAAGAATCCGATATAAATCTGTTTGTGGTAAGATCCAATGCTACCGACAAGGGCGTTTTGAAAATCTCGTTGTCCGAATTGGTTGACCGAAACAATGTCAGGATAAACTTCGTATTGAACGGTGTTAGAAGTGCCATGCAGAAATACGGATACGGTTACGGTACCCGATATGGTTATGGATACGGTTACGGATATGGTTACGGCTATGGTTATTTTGACGATGACCAGACACCTAAAAAGAAGTCGAGAGGAAAACACAAATAAAAAAATAAAAACGGGCATATTTCAGTGCCCGTTTTTGTTATGCAGAGATGAAACATTACAATATCCCTATATTCATTCCGGAACTGGCCTGTCCCAACAGATGCATATATTGCAATCAGAGACATATCTCCGGACAATTGGAAGCGGTTCCTACTGAAAAAGTCGTAAAAATAATAGAAGAGCATCTTTCTACATTCAAATATCCCTGTGAAGTAGAGGTCGCTTTTTTCGGGGGCAATTTTACGGGTATAGAAATGGAGCTCCAAAAGTCCTATCTTGATGTGGTGCAGCCTTACATCAAGAGCGGCAGGGTCGGAAGCATAAGAATATCCACGCGTCCCGACTACATAAGTGATGACATACTTGAACAGTTGAAGAAATATAATGTCGGAACGATAGAATTGGGTGCCCAGTCACTAAGCGACAAGGTACTTGAATTTGCAGAGAGAGGTCATGGTGTAAAAGATGTGGAGAATGCTTCAAAAAAGATAATAGACAAGGGATTCGATTTGGGTTTGCAAATGATGATAGGACTTCCGTTGGATACAATTGAACAATCCAAGGAAACAGCCCGTAAGATTATGGCATTGGGAGCAAAATGTACGAGAATATATCCTGCATTGGTAATAAACCATACGAAACTGGCTGATATGTACGAAAGAGGAGAGTATGAGGCTTTGACCATTGAGCAGGCTGTTGACTGGACTGCACAGATCTATAAAATGTTTATTGAAGGAGGCGTCACCGTACTGAGAGTCGGTTTGCACCCTTCCGAGGATTTGATAAACGGAAAGGAGTTATTGGCAGGCCCTTTTCATGTATCATTCAAGGAATTGGTGCTGACAAGGCTGTGGAATGAGAAACTGAGGAATATACCATTAAACGTGAAAGAAATAATAGTCAATCCCAAAGACATAAACTACGCAGTAGGATATAATTCCAAGAACAAAAAAGAACTCATGTCGAAAATCGGTAACATAAGGTTCTCGACGGACCATACCGTGAAAAGAGACGACTTCAGGTTGCTTTTGCACTGAATCGCTATCATTTTCCAATTATTGCTGTCCGATAAAAAATGCGTCTGTTCAGTGGTTCAAA
>DXGG01000082.1 GCA_019114015.1 Candidatus Onthomorpha intestinigallinarum
CATATAGACAGGGTCTTTGGCCAATTTCTTTACGTTGGCCTTTTTCATGAACTTGTCGTATCTTTCCTTGTCCGCAAAGATTGACTTTTTGAAATTCTTCTCCACCGCCTTGTCTATGTCACCCTTGTAGTTTTTGTTCAAAAAGGCCTTCAACTCTTCCGACTGTTCGGATTCAGGAATCGACTTCAACAATACGACCAAAGCCTTGAACATTTCCTTTTCAGTATTCAAATCGGTCTTTGAAAACAATTCTTCCGCCTCAGACCTTGCAACTGACAATAAAGATTCCCTTATGGTGTCGTTTGCAGCGGCTTGTGCGGCATTGAGTATGGCTCCGGTCCTGAAAGCAGTCAGCGCCGTCTTGCATGTAACCAGTCCGAGGTTTGCATACCACATGTATTTGTATGAAGGTTCGGACGCTATGGTCTTGCAGGATGTTTCGAGGTCCTTAAGAATGCTTCCGTATCTTTGGCTGCGTGAAGCGTCCTCTTTTATCCATTGAGCCAGTCTGTCCTCGATTGCTTTCTTTTTTCCGTAAACATCCAAACGTTTCAAGCCCCTCAACTCACCCTTTTTGTTCTTCCAAAGGTTCATGTAGCCTGCATAGTCCGAAGCATACTTGAGTCTGATTGCATCATCCGTATCCATCATTTTCTTCATTACCGGAAGCAATGCTTCGCCTGCCTTTATCACCGAAGGGTCTTCAACGTTCATTGTATTGGCCACCTCGTATGAGGTCATGTATCTTTCTGTGGAACCCGGATAGCCCCATATCATGGTGAAGTCTCCCTTTTCCACACCCTTTATGCTTACAGGCAAATAATGTTTCGGCTTGTAAGGAACATTATCCTTGGAATAGTCGGCAGGTTTGTTGTCCTTTCCGGCATATACCCTGAAGATTGAGAAATCTCCCGTATGACGAGGCCACATCCAGTTGTCGGTATCGCCTCCGAATTTTCCTATTGCGCTCGGAGGAGCTCCCACCAAACGTACATCGGTGAAGACCTCATAGATGAACATATAGTATTCCAATCCCTCGAAGAAAGGCTTTACTTCCACTCTGTAACGTCCGTCTTCGCTGTATTTCAACTGCAATTCACTTATGTTCTTTTCTATTTCCTTGGCATACTTGCTCTTGTCCGCCTCGTCAACATGCGAACCAAGCACCTGCTTGGTCACATCGTCCATTCTTACAAGGAACGAGACATAAAGCCCTGGTATCGGTATCTCCTCTTCCAAAGAATAAGCCCAAAAGCCGTTGGTCAAATAGTCATGCTCAACCGTCGACTGGCTTGCTATAGCGTCGTAACCGCAATGATGATTGGTAAACATAAGACCCTTGTCCGATACAATCTCTCCGGTACAGAACTGACCCATCTGTACGATGGCATCCTTCAATGACGAATTGTTGAAACTGTAAAGCTGCTCGGCCGTAAGACGCAAGCCCATCTTCTGCATCGTTTCATAATTCAAGTCCTTAAAAAACATAGGCAGCCACATACCTTCGTCAGGTGCTGCAACGGGCTTTGCAAAACTCATGCCGAATGCAAAAGCCACAGCCATAAATGTAAACAAAACTTTTTTCATCTCTTCTCTTTTTATTTTTATAATTTTATTTCATGTCAATAAAGCGTGCAAATATATGACAATTCGGCTATAATGCCAAGCCGAAAGCTAAATCCGAAATCACACATACTGCATTCGAGAAAGTTTTTCCGGAGCAAATATCTCTCTTGCGCATATAAGCAAATCCTCAGCGGTCAACCGTTCTATCGAATCGTAAACGGTCTGAAGGCTGTCCACCTTTCCGAAATTCAAAAGTGCTTTTGCGGCCGACAGCATGTCGTTCTGATTCGAATCCATGTTGATTGCCAACTGTCCCATCATCTGTTTCTTGTATTTTAGCAGCGTACCGTCACTTATCTTTTCCTGTGTGAATCTGTCCAGTTCGTCCATTATCAGTCTGATGGTACGTTCCGCATATTTCTTGTCCGTACCAGCATAAATGGAAAATACTCCGCAATCGGAATATGCGGTGTACATGGATTCTATCGTATAGGCAAAGCCGTACTTTTCCCTTATGTGCATGTTAAGATAAGAATTCATTGCCGGTCCTCCGAGGATATTGTTCAACAAAGAAAAGGCGAGTTTCTTCTCGCTTTTGTATCCGTAAGCCTTAGTACCTATCATAAGGTGCGACTGAAAGGTATCGCGTTCCTCAACCCTTACTCTCGGAACGCAATTCCTTGGAGGATATCTCTTATGTCTGCTCGACATCTTTTCCTGCCTAGCAAAATATTTCTCACACAAGGAAAACCACTTGTCAGCTTCTATCGAACTCACAACGGATATAACCATCGATTCGGTGGAATAGTTCCTTGAGATGAATTCCTTTACCTTGGCAGATGTGAACGAGTTTATCCTTTCGGGCGTTCCAAGAATCAACCGTCCCAATCCGTGATTACCGAACAGCAGATGCTCGAATTCGTCGGCTATAAGCTCATAAGGAGAGTCCTCATACGAGTTTATCTCATCCAGAATCACCACCTTTTCCTTGTCCAGTTCCCTGTCCGGAAAAACGGAATGAAACACTATGTCCGCCAAAAGCTCCAGAAATCTTTCATGGTAGGAATTGAGAAAAGCGGCATATATACACGTTTCCTCCTTTGTGGTAAAAGCATTCAATTCTCCCCCCACACCGTCTATCCTGTTGAGAATATGAAAGGCCTTTCTCTTTTCCGTACCCTTGAATATGCAATGTTCGATAAAATGAACCATGCCATTCTCGGAATGCAACTCGTCCCTGGAACCTACATCTATAGTAATGCCGCAATGCGCAACGGGAGAAGTGCTGTGTCTGTGCACCAGCCTTATCCCGTTCGAGAGTTCATGAATACTGTACGGAAATTCCTCTATCCTTATCATTCAAACCGATTTGCACCCTCTCCCTCTATCGGGAAATAATATAGTATTCCCCGCCCATCTTTTCCTTCATCTTGGCCATAAGGTTGTTTGCATCCTGAAGTGTTCTTCTGCTGCCGTAACTTACGTAGTATATAGGCGTTCCGCTTTTTACCTTGCTCAAGACATAACTGTCGTAACCGAGACTTTTAGCCTTGCGAGCCAGACGTTCCGCCTTGTCCTTGCTCGAAAACTCCCCTCCTATCACGTCAAATCCCAACTTGGAATAATTCTGTATCACCACCGGAGTGTTGTCCTCCTGAGGTATTTCGGCAACCTTTGCCTTCTGCTCTTCCTGCTTTTGTTTGTCATTATCCTTGCGAACAGACTGCACCTTACGTTTTTCAGGCTTTTCCGCTCTTATAGGTTGCGGTTCCACCGGCACTATCTCCATCTGTTCGGACACAGTCTCCGTATAAGTCTCCTCTACAATAGTCTCGGTGATTGTAGCCTGCGGTACCGCAGCAGCAGGTTTTACCTCCACAACCTTAGGCTTTATGTAATAATCAAGCCGTTCGGTCAAAGGTCTGAAAAAAGGATAATCCTTCAACAAACCGTAATAATGTCCCGCAACCAAAGCTCCGCAAAGCAAAATCAAAAGCAAAAGAACTGTCAGTATGACAACAAGTATTCTTTTTCTGCGTTTTTTCAGTTTCTTTTTCCTTTTCTTCTCCTTCCTCTTCTTTTCCTCCTCATGCTCCATTTTTTCCTGCAACATCATGTCCTCATCTATTATCGCCTGAGCCTTCGCCCTCATATCTTCCTTTGCAGGTTGTATGTCCTCTATTTCAACTATCTTTTGTACCGGCTCTACCGTCGCCTTTTCTCCAGGTCCTCTTTCCACCTCTATTGCGTTCCCTTCCGTATTCTCAACCTCAACCTTTTCAAGTTCCTTTTCGACTATGGCCTCCGTATGACTTACCGTTTCCGTCGGAATGAACTCCTGAACAGGTTCGGGTTCCGGTTCTACCGCAGGCTGAGGCTCAACCTCCGGTTCTACCTCCGGCTCCGGCGAAGACTCAACCGTCCTTATCGGCTTCACATCCTGTTCGTCTATATAAAAAGTCTTGACATTCTTCAAGGTGGTAAAAGCAAAAGAATCATCCAACAAATTCAAATCCTTCAAAGGTTCAAACACATAATTGCCCAGATAATCCTTGCCCAAAGTTCCCAAACCTTTTATCTCACAGCTTTTGCCGGAATCTATTTTCTCCTTCAAGGATGCGGAATACTGCCTTATCCAGTCCAATGCCGTATTGGACGAAATGAATTCCTTCTTGGCCATACTCTCCACAAAGGAACAGTCTCCCTTTTCTTCGACCTTGAAAGTCAATAGCCTGCAAGGAGGTTCTATTTCTCCCGTAAGAGAACTTATTCTTGCCGGTCTGCTCTCCACATAAAAAGTTCCGAAGCCCGCCAATTCGGCCGAATCGTATTCTTTCAAATAGTCCAATAAATTTGCTGCAACATTCATGTTCGTATAAACTGTTTTTTTGTCGTTATCATTTTGTTTATTCTTTCCAAATCCTCAGGCGTATCCACTCCGAAACTGTCATAATCGGTCGGTTCGACCCTTATCTCCATGCCGTTTTCCAACCATCGCAACTGTTCCAGACTCTCGGCCTGCTCCAAGGGCGTTCTCTCCAACCTTACGACCTTATGCAAAACCGACGGCAGATATGCATACAATCCTATGTGCTTGTGATAAAAACCCTCTTTGAGTGCCTCCTCCATACTCAAAGAACGCACGAATGGTATCGCACTGCGCGAAAAATACAAAGCCCTTCCGCCCGAAAAGGCTACCTTAACCACATTGGCGGAAAGAACATCTTCCAGATTGTTCAAAGGTTTGGCCAAAGTCGCTATCTGACAACCCTCATGCTCAAAACAACCCAAAACAGCCTGAAGCTGTTCCCGTTTTATCAAAGGCTCATCCCCCTGAACATTTACCACAACATCATATCTGTAACCCCGTTTCTCAAGTTCGTCAAGCACCTGTTCGCATCTTTCCGTACCGCATACGTGGCTCTGCGATGTCATCATAACCTCCGCACCATTTCCCTTCACCGCACCGAATATCCTTTCGTCGTCAGTAGCAACAACAACCCTCTCAAACAGCCCTGAGGACACCACGGCATCGTAAACCCACATGATGACAGCCTTGCCTTTCAACAATGCCAACGGCTTTGCCGGAAATCTGGTGCTTGCATATCGTGCCGGTATTACTGCCAATGCTTTCATATCTCTCAAAACAAACCGTTTACCTCCGCATTTATCTTTTCCACAATCTTTCCGAAATCCTCAGGCTTTTCGGTTATGTCCAGACAATCCATGTCCACAACCAGTTTCCTGCCGTTGTAGTTTTCTATCCAGTCGTCATAGCGTTCGTTCAAGGAGGTTATGTAATCCAATCGTATGGAACTCTCATAATCCCTTCCCCTTCTCTGTATCTGCTTGACCAATGTGGGGACGGAAGCCTTCAAATAAAGGAGCAAATCGGGAGGTGAAATAAAACTGTTCATCAATTCGAACAAGTCCCTGTAAGTTTCGAAATCCCTGGTGTTCATAAGACCCATGGCATGAAGGTTGGGGGCGAAAATATAAGCGTCCTCGTACAAGGTCCTGTCCTGAACGATATCCTTGTATTGCTTCCTTGCATCGATGACATACTTGAACCTCTTGTGCAGAAAATACACCTGCAGATTGAACGACCATCTACGCATGTCCTCGTAAAAATTGGCTATGTACGGATTGTCGTCTATCCGCTCGTAAATAGGAGTCCATTTGAACTGTTTTGCCAACAAACCCGTCAAAGTGGTCTTTCCGCTGCCTATATTTCCTGCTATCGCAATATGCATAAACCCTGATATTCTTATAACTTACCAACCGGCAAATTTACAAAGAAGTTTGCAATCAAACAAATTTACAGATGTTTTAAAACCTCAAAACAATATCACGAAACTTGATTTAAAAAAAATGTCTTCTGAAAAGAAAAAATCGGATTCAGAAGACATTTTTTTCTTTTCAGAAGACA
>DXGG01000083.1 GCA_019114015.1 Candidatus Onthomorpha intestinigallinarum
CCTTTTCCCTTGTCGCAGCAAAACTGTTACCTTGTCCTCCCATGCAAGAGGCTCCAATAGGTATTTGTCCAAATATTCGTTTATCAGACGCAACTGCTCGTCCGCTTTTCCTTCCTTTCCGCTTACGCTGACCAAGACCCTTACCGGACTGTAACAGAGAGGTTTCATCCTTATGCACCTTTTCGCCCATAAAACGGCACTGTCCCTTTTGTCAAGCTGATTGTAGTAACTCGACAGCCTGAATTCCCTCAAAGAATAATAAGGATTGGAGTTGTCCTTCAAGAGAATGTCTATCGCTTCCCTGTAACGCTTCCTTTCCGCAAACCTCTCCGCAACATTTACCGCAATAGGTTTGGTGCTTTCGTCTATGTTTGGCATGGCAGGCATAAGTCTCAGCCAGTCCTCCGGACTGTATGTTATGTCCTTGTCGCCGTTGTGCTGCAATATTCTTTTCTTTTGCAGAACGGAAGAATAACAGTGCGTGCCCTCAACAAAAGTTACGGGAAGCATGAGCACAAACAAAAACACCAATGCAACCTTGTCCGACATTCTATCTGCCTTGTCCGCCCCACGGTTAATCTTCAGTTGGTTTGCAATCACAAGTGCAACACCTATTATCAAATATATCTGACAGTCGGCCCTTTCCAGAGGAAAGTTGAACATGGCATCGTTCATGTAAGTCACCAGCAGGCAGGCGGCAACAAGTGCAATCAGTCTGTGGACTTCGTGTTTGGAAGTGAGAATCTGGCGTATGCACATTATCGCGCTCACGACATAAGTTGTCACATACAGCAGGAACCCGAATATTCCCAGCTCCGAAAACATTTCCAGAAAGTCATTGTGAGCATGGTCCGAAACAATGTAGTCCGCTTTCTTCGCACACTCCACTTTCATTATAGCAAGCTTGTGATTGCCCACTCCGTAACCGGTCCAAGGCGACTGTTTGATTATTTCACTCGTGTTTTTCCAGATTACAAGTCTGCCTTTGCTGTTGCCTTCCGCTATGGAGCCTATCCTTGCGTCTATCGTATAGTTGTTTGTCTTTATTTTGGAGAAATGATTGAAGTTATATTCGATGAAAAGGTCTCCAATGATGAATCCGGCTATTGCAACCGCCGCAATGAGGGACAGTTTGACAAATGTTCTGTTTTTGAACCTGAACCATGAATATATGCCGTAAGCGGCAAGTATTATAAGCTGAAGAGCCAAACCAATGAAACTCGAGCGGGTGCTCAGGATTACAAGACAGAAACAAACGAGAAAAATCAACGCAAGGCTGTACCATTTTACAAATCTTCTGTATCGGATGAAAGCATAGTAGAGAAAGGGCAGCTTGAACAGCATTGCAACGGCGAAGATGTTTTTGTTGCCGTAGAAACCGTTAAGTTTCAGATTGTTCCTCTGTGATATGTGGACATCGAATACATAATAGCAGACTATGCATGCAAGGACGTTGATTGTGGCTATCGTCAAGGTGCATATCACAAGGGCTTTGAACGACTTGTTTTCCTTGGCAATCAGAATGCACGAAAGAATCATTCCCGTAAAGACGACAATCCATCTGTTCCATGTGACAATTCCTTCCGTCGGATTGATGCTCCATGTTATGGACAGTCCCATAAAGATTACCAGTATGCCCCAGACAATGCTCAGGGGTGAAAGCATGACTTGTCTGAAAAAGATCTTCTCCCCGTATTTGAAACACCAGAAAAGTATTGTTACTGTTGCGGCAAGGTCGAACAGTGCAATGAGGAAATGCCTCAGGGAAGTGCTGTCCAGAACCAGCACGGGAGGAAACAGCTGAATAAGAATAAGAATGCTCGTTAGGACAACAGAACCTTTAAAAACCTTTTTTACCATATCCGGACAAGTGATTAGACCGTACAAAGGTAAGAATAAAACATCGGATTCATGTAAGGCTTTTGCGAAACAAAGAAAGAAAAAAATGAATTCAGAAAAGAAAAAAATGGAATCAAATTCCGTGAAATCAGAATCAAGTTTCAGTAAATCGTTTTGTAACGCCTCATTATTAACTTGTTTTCCATAAGCGTAAAATGCAAAGGACAAACATGTTTTCGGTATGTCGCTTTTTTTTCGTAATATTGCAGATTCTCATTTGAACGCAAAGAAACATTTTTTTGAAATGGCATTATTGGAAATCAAGGATTTACATGTAAGGATAAAGGACAAGGAAATATTGAAAGGGGTGAATCTGTCGGTGGATTACGGGGAGGTTCACGCCATAATGGGTCCGAACGGCAACGGAAAAAGCACTCTTGCCTCCGTAATAGCCGGCAAGGATACCTTTGAGGTGATGCGTGGGGATATAACCTACAAAAACAAGGACCTTTTGAGTCTTCCGGTAGAGGCGAGGGCGGCCGAGGGTGTATTTCTGGGATTTCAGTATCCTGTTGAGATACCGGGTGTAAGCATAACCAATTTCATGCGCACGGCCATCAACGAACAGAGAAAGTACAGGGGATTGGACCCGATGCCGACAAGGGAATTCATGGCATTGATGGAGGAAAAGAAGAAAATAGTCGAGCTTACGAGCAATCTTGCCAACCGTTCGGTGAACGAAGGTTTTTCGGGAGGGGAGAAGAAGAAGAACGAGATTTTCCAAATGGCCATGTTGAATCCCACCTTGTCCATTCTGGACGAGACCGATTCGGGGTTGGACATAGACGCATTGAGGATTGTGGCCAACGGAGTCAATGCTTTGAGGAGCAAAGACAACGCAATAATAGTGATAACTCATTATCAGAGATTGTTGGAATACATAGTCCCCGATTTCGTTCACGTATTGTACGAGGGCAGAATAGTGAAAAGCGGAGACAAATCCTTGGCTTTGACCTTGGAAGAAAGAGGCTATGATTGGATAAGACAGGAATTAGAATCCGAAAGGCGATGAATGAAACGATGGAAAGGGGTTACATTGATTTCAGTTGCAACATACCCGAGCTGAAAACGATAAAGATTGTACAGCTTGACGGTAAACTTCAGGAGGGTTACAGACCGGATGAATGCTTGTGCGGCAAGATAAGGATTGAAAGGACGGATGAGGGGGTTGCTGTTGAGGTAATGGATGATGTATGCGTGGATATGCCGTTGCAGATTCTTAATCTGGTAGGATTCAACGGGGAGGCGGAAACATCCTCGTCGAGTTCCGTGAAGTTGGGCCGCAACAGCAGGCTTAAGCTTATTCACTGCGATGATTCTTATTCCGATTCCAGATGCAGCCTTTCGACGAGGCTGAAGATAGAGTTGTCTTCCGACAGCAGTTTGGACTATTACAAGCTGGAGAACATAAACGACATGTCGTCCGTAAACACGGACGTGGTGTTCGAGCTTGGAGAAGGCGCGAGGTTGAACACTTTCGGACTGAGCCTTAACGGATTCATGATAAGGAACAATTTTACCGTCAATTTCAATCGGGAATACGGCAAGGCCGATTTGAACGGCCTGTACCTTATGGACAAACAACAGAG
>DXGG01000084.1 GCA_019114015.1 Candidatus Onthomorpha intestinigallinarum
TTTGCGGTGCATGCACAGACTGCCATATCCGTCGTGCCGAAACCCGTGTCGGTTGAGCAGAGGGATGGCAAGCCTTTCATGTTGGATGCCAATACCAAAGTGGTGGTCAATGTTGGCAATCCCGAATTGGAGGTGGCGGAATATCTGCATGAATACCTACGGAAGGCATTCGGAGATGTCAAACCGATAGTTGACAAAAAACCGAACGCAAAATACAATATGGCCAATTCGATAATATTTGTAGGGGTATCGGATAAAATCCTCGGAAAGGAAGGATATCAGTTGAATGTGTTGCCGGACAGGATAATCATTCAGGCCAATGAAAATGCGGGTTTTTTCTATGCGGTGCAGACCCTTTTCCAATTGACTGAAAGCGATTTCCTTTCGGTTGACCGGAAAGATAAGGGGTCGTATTCCGTTCCGCAGTGCAAGATAGTGGACTATCCCCGTTTTGCATACAGAGGAAAGCATTTGGATGTCGCAAGACATTTTTTCACGGTGGAGCAGGTGAAGAGGTATATAGACTTGTTGGCGTTCCACAAGTTGAACGTGTTCCATTTCCATTTGACCGACGACCAGGGCTGGAGGATAGAGATAAAGCGTTATCCCCGTCTTCAGACCGTGGCTTCAAAACGCAGGGCGACAATCATAGGACACTATACAGACAATGATGCGAGAAATCCCAACTACGACAATGTGGAACACTCTGGCTATTATACACAGGAACAGATAAGGGACATAGTAAATTATGCGGCCAAGCGTCAGATAACGGTCATCCCCGAAATAGAGATGCCGGGTCACGCTCTTGCCGCCCTGGCGGCTTATCCGTCATTGGGCTGCAAGGACACTAACTATGAAGTGGCCTGCACGTGGGGAGTATTCGACCAGGTGTTCTGCACAAAGGACGAGACGATTGAATTTCTCAAGAATGTTTTGGACGAGGTGGCCGACCTGTTTCCTTCGCCTTATATACACATAGGCGGTGACGAATGTCCAAAGACTAGATGGCAGCATTGTCCGGAGTGTCAGAAGCAGATAAGGGAACACGGCCTTAAGGACGAGTACGAATTGCAGAGTTATTTCATGCAGCAGATGGAAGAGCATCTGGAGAAGAAGCACAAGAAGGTGATAGCATGGGACGAGATACTTGAAGGAGGAATAAAGGGTGATGTCACTGTCATGTCATGGCAGGGCGAGAAGGGAGGAATAGATGCGGCCCGTTCCGGACACAATGCCATAATGGCTCCTGCAGCCTATCTTTACTTCGATTATTATCAGGCGGAGGCGGACAATGAACCTCTTGCCATAGGCGGATACACCCCGTTGAAAAAGGTTTATCACTATGAACCGGTGCCAAAGGAGCTTTTACCGGAGGAACGCAAGTACATAATAGGAGTTCAGGCCAATACTTGGACTGAATATCTGCCAGATTTCGACAAGGTGCTTTATATGGACTATCCGCGTACCGCCGCTTTGTCCGAAACGGCGTGGACCCAAAAGGAAAACAAGGATTATAAGGATTTTCTCAACCGTCTTGAACATCTGCTCAAGTGTTATGACGCCATGCAGGTCAATTATTCCCGTTCGCATTATGCCATATCGGCCGATGTGTTTTACAATTCCGATACGAGACAGGTAGAATTGAAACTTAATACTCCGGCAGAGAATTCCCGTGTGGTATATACTTTGGACGGCTCGGAACCCGACGGAAATTCCAAAGTCTTTTCCGACAAAATCATAATAGACTCCACAACCCTTGTATCAGCTTGTGCGATAAGGGACGGTGAGATTATTTCTCCCGTCTTCCGTTCCGTTTACAATCTCAACAAGGCAACGGGACGCAAATATGTTTTGGAACATCCCAACCCTCAATATTCCGGAAGCACGGCCAATGCCCTTACCGACGGAATGAAAGGTTCGCAAAAGAGCTTCGACAAATGGGTCGGAACCTTGGGACACGATTATAATCTGGTTCTGGATTTGGAACGGCAGGAGGAATTCAGCCACATATCCATCAGCTTCCTTGACGGGGTGGGCAGTTGGATATTCCTTCCGACCGAGGTGTCGTTTTATTATTCCGATGACGGCCTTGAGTGGAACCTTATACCGCCGCAGGATTGCACGATTGACAGACAGGGACAGATACAGACCTATAATGTGAATACCGAGCCTTTAAGGGCGAGATACATAAAGGTTTATGCCAGAACCGTAAGGCAGTGTCCGGAGGGTCATCCCGGTTACGGATATGACGCTCACTGTTTTGCGGATGAAATAATAGTGAAGTAGGATGGCAAGTAGTATAAGGGAAAAGATTACCACCAAGGACATGAGGTCTTCATGGGGCATACGATGTGTGTTGCCCTTGTCCATGCTGGTTGCGGCGGGATTGCTCTGTTTCGGATTGGCAGGTCTGTTTTTTTCTTCGGACGTAATATCTTTCATTGAGCAGGGACGCATTCCCGATTATCTTTATTTCTGGCGGGAGAATCTGTTGTTTTTTTTCAGAGCCAACAAGGCGTTTTATGTCTTCATGGCAATCTTGAGTGCTTTTTCGCTTTATGCCTGTGTTCTCATGTGGTCGGGGCACCGCTCGGGGGTGTCGCTCTACGCCATAAGCAAGGTAGGGCTTTTGGGCGTTCCGGTGATGTTTTTCTCTTACAGGGGCTTGTCCTACGGCGATGTAATGCTGGCTGTTCTTTTCATAGTCTATTATTACATATACATGTTGCGGCATCCGTACACAGAGGAAAAGAATCCGAATCGAATTGCGGACCAACGGAATAAGGATACGGAAAAACCGATTCAGAAAAAAGAAAATTAGAATCAGGATAGATTTTCGCGCTATACTTTTTTTTGTACTTTTGCACCCTGAAAAATAAAAAGGGAATGGCAAAGAACTTGGTTATTGTGGAGTCTCCGGCTAAGGCCAAGACGATAGAGAAATTTTTGGGCAGGGATTTTAAGGTTACATCGAGTTACGGACACATACGGGACTTGTCTGCCAAGGAGATAAGCGTTGACATAGAGCATGATTTCGAACCAAAGTATGTCATTTCGGAAGACAAGGGCAAAATTGTAGGCGAATTGAAAAAAGCCGTCAAGACGGCTGACTGCGTATGGCTTGCTTCCGATGAGGACAGGGAAGGGGAGGCCATTGCGTGGCATCTGAAAGAGACGTTGAATCTGGAGGATTCCAAAACAAAGCGTATAGTATTCAATGAAATAACCAAAACGGCCATAGTTCATGCGGTAGAGAACCCGAGGGACATAGACATGAATCTGGTCAATGCGCAGCAGGCCCGCAGAATATTGGACAGGATAGTGGGATATGAGATTTCTCCCGTGTTGTGGAAAAAGGTGAAGCCGTCGCTTTCGGCCGGAAGGGTACAGTCCGTGGCGGTCAGGCTGATAGTAGAAAGGGAAAGGGAAATAAACGGCTTTGCACCCGTTGTGTCTTACAAGGTATCGGGTGATTTCAAGACGGAAAAGGGCAAGGTGTTTACATCCTTGTTGAACAAGAGGTTTGCCGACAGCGAGCAGGTTGAGACATTCCTTAACGACTGCAAGGATGCGGAATTCAGGGTTTGCGCCGTGGAGACCAAACCCACAAAACAATCTCCCGCAGCTCCTTTTACCACTTCCACATTGCAGCAGGAGGCTTCGAGACGTTTGGGATTTTCTGTTTCAAAGACCATGCTGGTTGCCCAACAGTTGTATGAGGCCGGATTTATCACATACATGAGAACCGATTCGGTCAATCTGTCGGACTTTGCCATAGGACAGGCCAAAGATGTCATAATCGGGAACTTCGGGGAGGAGTATCTGCAAATCAGGAAATATGCCAACAAGATAAAAGGGGCTCAGGAAGCCCATGAGGCAATAAGACCGACGGATTTGTCCGCCGTGGAAATAGATGCAGACGCTTCGGGAAAGAGACTTTACGAACTTATACGCAGGCGTACTCTTGCAAGTCTTATGGCGGATGCCAAACTGGAAAAGACAACTGTAAACATAAGCATATCCGGTCGTCCCGAGATGTTTGTCGCACAGGGGGAGGTGTTGTTGTTCGACGGTTTTCTCAAGGTGTATAACAAAATAGCCGATTCGGAGTCCGAAGAGGAGTACGCTTCGGGGGTTTTGCCCAAAATGAAAGACGATGAACCTCTGGAAGCTCTTTTGATAAAGGCCACGCAGTCTTATACAACACAGCCGCCGCGTTACAATGAGGCAGCTTTGGTAAAAAAGATGGAGGAGCTCGGCATAGGTCGTCCGTCCACTTACGCGCCTACCATTTCCACAATTCAGAAAAGGGATTATGTGGTAAAGGATGACAGGCCTGCCAGACAGAGGGAAATACAGGTTTTTACTCTCAAGGACGGACACATAAGCAGGCAGACGGCTTTGGAAAATTACGGCAATGAGAAATCCAAGCTTTTCCCTACGGATATAGGAATCATTGTCAATGATTTTTTGAATGAACATTTTACCGATGTGATAGACTATAACTTCACGGCGGAGATAGAAAAGAAGTTCGACCTTATAGCTCAGGGCAGGGAAGACTGGAGACAGATGCTCGGGGAATTCTACGGGCCTTTTCATCATGAGGTAGAGGCGACAAAGAGCAGTGATCGCTCGTCGGGTGAAAGGCTTTTGGGAACGGACCCGTCAAGCAACAGACCTGTCTATGCCAAGATAGGAAGGTTCGGTCCGATGATTCAGATAGGTAAGAATACCGATGAGGAAAAGCCGAGGTTTGCCTCGTTGACCAAGAACCTTTCAATCAGCAATGTTACTTTGGAACAGGCACTTGCTTTGTTCAGTCTACCAAGAGTTGTCGGCATTTTTGAGGGGGAGGAGATAACGGTCAATACGGGAAAATTCGGTCCTTATCTGAAATATGCTGGAAAGAACATATCCTTTCCAAAGGGTACGGACCCTATAACAGTGGATATGGATACGTGTCTGGAACTGATAAACCAGAAGAAGCATTTGTCCGAATTTGAACCCAGGACATTGGTTGGTTTTGAAGGAGAGGATATTGTTTTGAGTAAGGGCAGGTATGGTTTTTATTTGAAGCACGGAACGAAGAATTACCGTATTCCAAAAACAATGGAGCCTTTGGAGTTAACGGCCGAACAGGCCTTGGACATTGTTCAGGGCAAGGTCACAAACAATGCGGCATTGAAAAGTTTTGCTTCAGGCATAGAGATACTGGACGGAAAATACGGACCGTACATAAAGTTTGAAGGGAAGAATTATAAAATTCCAAAGGAAAGCGATTACAAGACATTGGAAGAAGAGGATTGCAGAAAGATAATAGAGTCCGCACCTGCTGGTTCGGGGCGTAAGACGAGGAAGAAATAAACACTATGCGGGATATTCCGGTATTCTGTCCGTAAATTCGTATTCCGACAGTTCTTTTTTCATGCAAATCGTCTCCATTCCGTTTGTAATTGCTATGTATGGAGCGTGCAGGGTATGGTTGTAGGCAAGGGCTTGTTCCAATGTTCGGTATGTCAGTTGCTCATCGGTCCGTTTGCATTCCACAACAAGCAGCGGTTTATTATTTGCATCATAGGCGAGTATGTCGAATCGTTTGGGTTGTCTGTTTACCGTTATCCGTGCTTCCACTGCCAGAGCAGTTTTGGGATAATTGTAATGATTGACAAGCATATGGACAAAGTGCTGTCTTACCCATTCCTCCGGAGTAAGACTGACATATTGTTTTCTTATTATGTCGAAAACCTTTTCCTCTTTCTCGTTCTCCACAATGTTCAGGGAACAGGACGGCAGTTTTAATACTGTTTTGGGTTCCATTTAATCTTCGCTTGTTGCTCCGCCGGTTTCGCTTCCGCTTCCGTCATCGAGATGTTTTATTGACGGCTGACGTTTTTTCAACAGTTTGTCCGAGCCGAAGCGGTAGCTGAAATTAAGCATGACGGACTGGCGATAAGGCCTTCCGACCGAGAACTGAAGATAATCGTCCGTTATTGTTGTGTTCCTTCTTTTCATCGTTCGGAACATGTCGCTGTATCTCAAAGAGAATGATACCTGCTTGTTTATGGATTTTTTGATTGCAATGTCTCCGAAATAGAATGCTTCCCTGTTGCCCTGTATTGTTTCGGACGGAGCGAAATACTGTGCAGACAGTTGGATTACCCAGTTGTCGGGCAGGTTCATCGTTGAATTCAATTTCGCATCCCAAGTGAAATATTTTATTTCACTGTCGTTGATTATTGTTGCATCGCTGTAATTTCCGAACAGATTGGCACTGAGATTTATTTTCCACCATTTGGTTATCTGTTGGTCGATGATGAATTCAAGGCCGTAGTTCATGCTTTTGTTTATGTTCAGTGAAGTCATGGCCAGTTTGCCTTTGTCGACTTCGTCACCGGCTATGTCCAATACCCAATCGAAACCGTATCTTCTCGCATTTTCTTCCGTCCAAAGGAAGTTGAACCATGATATTCTATCATTGGTCTGACGGTAATAGAGTGAAGAAAAGATGGTTGTTTTGGGGAATATTATCGAGTGGCTTATTTCAAAGGCGTCGGTATATTCGGGGTTTATGTCGGGGTTTCCAAATCTTAT
>DXGG01000085.1 GCA_019114015.1 Candidatus Onthomorpha intestinigallinarum
ATGGAACACATGTCAAAACATTTGGACATATTCCGTTTGGTAATCTGTTCGGCAGAGGAATAAAGCGACGGTTTGTCTTTAAGGGTATAAAGATATGTTGCTTCCCCCTCGTCTATATGCCCACCGTCAAGAACTTTGTTTTTTATGCTTTCTATCATAACCGTATTTGTATTATATGAAACAAAAAAAAGTTGATGACAGTCTTGAAAACCCGTCATCAACTTTTCCATTATTAGAAAAATATGTTTTAATGCCGTCTTCTTTTGATACGGTATCATACTTGCCGTAAAAAGCGATGCATTTCATTAAATCGTTTGAATACCGTTCCTTCCGATAGTCGGAATCACTTTCTGAAAGAAAGACTCTTATGCCGTTTTTTCTCAAAGAATAATCCGCTATGTCAAAGGAAACATGAGCTATCACGATTTCCCTGTTCAAGGACAAAAGAACCGCATAGGCCTTGCGAGACCAACGTTTGAAACTGACTGTATTCTTTTTTAAGAAACCGTATTTCATCCTTAGAACTGATAAGCCAGGGTTAACGTCAGATAATTATGAAATTGGGCATTGGCTTCCTTTATATCGTAATCGAATATCTCGACAGACCCTTTTCTTAAACTGAATACGGAATAATTGTAGGTAAGTCCTACAAGAAAATGTTTCGTAAAAAAATAACCGATTCCCACCGAAGCCAGAAGATTGAAAGGTCTGAAACCTGCAACGGATGACTCGTCCACACTTATTCCTCCCGGCGTTTGTTCCTTGTGATAAATCAGAACGGACGGTATGAGTCCGAGTTTTAGATACAGATTGTCCATAATGTAATATCCGCAATAAAGTCCCAAATCTATATAGTTGGTAGTCAGCTCTCTCTTGCTGAAATCAGTGTTTTTGGAACTTGTCACACGGCTGCCTTTCATGGTATAGGTTATTTCCGATTGCAGAAACCAGTTACCATTCAGGGCTTTTGAGGCGTAAGCTCCTGCTGTAAAACCTATCTTGTTGAATCCCGACATGTCGTCTCCGTCAACCTGCGAAGGCACTACTCCCGCAATTATTCCGGCCTTGAAATCCTGCCCGTACAAACAGCAGGAAGTAACAACAAACAAAACGGCCAGACAACTTATGAGTCTTTTCATATTCTTGTTTTTTTTATTGTAAAAAAGGATTGCAGTCTTTCTCATAACCGACTGTTGTGGATGGTCCGTGACCTGGATAAACGACAGTGTCATAAGGCAACGAAAGTACATGCTTTCTGATGTTTCCTATCAGTTCGTCCAAATCTCCGGTGGGCAAATCAGTTCTGCCTATGGATTGTGCAAACAACGCGTCTCCCGTAATTATATACCGTTCCTTCTCATTGTAAAAACTTAAACTGCCTTTGCAATGTCCGGATGTGTTCAAACATCTTATTTCGCTTTTTCCGAATTTTATCGTTTCTCCCTCAAGCAAGCCTTCTATCTTAATGTCCCTTATGTTTCCTATTTCAAATCCCATAAGATATGCCTGCGCCTCACAGTTGATGAAGATTTCTTTTGCATCAATGCTCATGCCGAGAGGCATGCCGTATGTCTTGCATATAAAACTTGCACCGCACATGTGATCGACATGAGGATGAGTTAAAAGTATGTGTTTCGGCTTAAGGCCGTTGCCTTCTACGAAATCCGTCACTTCCTTCCTTTCATCGGCACTTTGGGAACAGATGTCTACCAAGACACATTCCTTTGTGTCGTCATACAATACATAGCTGTTGACCCCGAAATGATTTTGTGTGATTGTTTCTATCATGATTGTTTCTCCTTTTGCTTGGCTTCGCACCATAAATCTTCCATTTGCTCTATAGTCATTTGCTGAATCCGTTTGCCTTCTTTTGCCGCCTGTCGCTCCATGTATTCAAACCGTCTCATGAATTTTCTGTTTGCCTGCTCCAAAGCATGTTCCGGACTTACTCCTATGAATCTCGAATAGTTTATCATTGCAAACAGGACATCCCCGAACTCTTCTGATATTTTTTCCTTTGAATTCTTTGTTTCGACCTCTTTGTGCAGTTCTTCGATTTCTTCTTCCACTTTTTCCCATACCTCCTCCGTATTCTTCCAATCGAAACCCACTCCTGCCGCTTTCTCCTGAATACGATATGCCTTTATTATGGCGTCAAGCGCCTTGGGAACACCCGAAAATACGGACTTCCTCCCTTCTGTCATCTTTATCTGTTCCCACGTCTTTTTTACATCTTGAGCCGTTTCCGCCTTGACATCTCCATATATGTGAGGATGTCGCCTTATTAATTTCCCGCATAGCTCTTCCGTTACATCATTTATGTCGAATGCTCCCTTTTCATCCGCTATTTTCGCATAAAAAACAACGTGCAACAGCAAATCTCCGAGTTCCTTTTTTATTTCCGAATAATCCTCCTCTTCCACAGCCTGCGCCAGTTCATAGACTTCTTCTATCGTATTGGGCTTCAAACTGAGCATGGTCTGCTTACTGTCCCAAGGACATTTTGTTCTCAATTCGTCCATTATTTCCAACAGATGAGCAAAACTTTCTTTTGCTTTGTCTTTATTG
>DXGG01000086.1 GCA_019114015.1 Candidatus Onthomorpha intestinigallinarum
AAAAGATAGACAGAAGGGTTTCTTCTGGCAGAAATCCTTACCTTGTCGGTGCGATAGTTGCCGCATCGCTTTGTCTTCTCGGTTTTGTGGGTGTGATGCTATTCACTCCCGTAAGGCCGGAGAATGACAAGGATATTGCGGTGCAGGACAAGGTGCGGACGCAAACGCCGAAAGAGGATATTGGAATCAGAAAAGAAAAAAATCTTTTCAGAGAAGAAAAAATTGAAACCAGGAAAGAAAACATAGCCGTCGAGAGGGTGCGTACCGAACCCGAGGTTTTGGGAGAAGAGGTCAAAGTGACATTAAGTGAAGAATTGGCAAACAACATGCAAAGTGTTGTTGCAAAGTCTGTTGTAAAGGTTGATAAAATATCGGAGACAAAGGCTGCAAAGCCTGTCGCAAAGGCGGAGGGAACCAAAACGGAGGAGAATGGGGCAGATGCGGCTGTTAATGTTGCGGACAAGTCGCCGCAGACTCCCGAAGAGGAATTGAACCGCATGGTGTTGTTCATACCCAATGCGTTTACGCCTTCGGAAAGCACCAACAACATATTCAAGCCCGCACAGGCGGAGGTGAGCGATTACAGAATGGAGATATACAACCGTCAGGGAGTGATGGTTTTTGCGAGCAACGAGATAAGCTGCGGTTGGGACGGCAAATATGACGGTTCCCTTTGTCTTCAGGGAGCTTATTACTATTTCGTCCGCTTCAAGGACATGAAAGGCATGCAGCACACTCAGAAAGGTACTCTGATGTTGATAAAATAATTCTTGCATATCAAAAAAAACTAAATATTTGCATATTTATTGAAGTGTTTATACCTTTGCCGAGAGTTATTAACCATAACATGAAGACAATCAAGATTTGTTTTGTTGTTCTGTTTGCCTCTTTGGTCTTTCTTGCCTGCGAACAGGACAAGAACGAGGGTACGACAGTGCAAGAACCCGTGAAGGCGTTTTATTCCAATATGGGAGAGTGTGTTCCTATGCAATTGGAAACCGGTGCCAGACCGAAGGAACAGTACACTTGGCAGCTCGATGGCAATACTTTGACCATCAAAAGGGAAAACACCTTGTGGCCTCTGCATTATTCCGATTCCCGTATATATGTCGAGTATGTGGACAACACTGTCTATATCATCGAACGTTGGTATTCGAGTCTGGAAGCCAATACGCCTTATTTCCGCGACACGGAGCTGACGGTCGAGAATTTGAAGCCGGGACAATGGGTGGTGAAAAACATTCTGGAGTTCCCTTCCTATCACTGTTATCCCGAAATCGCATGCACGGATTTTAATGCCTCCGTAGGCGTTTCTTCGTGCAATACATTTTCAATAGAGGTAAAATAGAGTGCTGAACATTAAAACTTATTTCAAAATGAAGACAATGAAGATTTATATTGGTATACTGTTTGCCTCTTTGGCCTTTGTTGCCTGCGAACAGGAAAATAATAACGATAAAACAACGGGTAAGGAATCCGTGGAGGCGTTTTATTCCGATTTGGGGGAATGTACATACTATTCTGCTTTGGATAGTCCCGAAGAAGAATTGACATGGAATGTAAAAGACAATGAACTTGTCATAAGCAGAAAGAATTCCCGCTGCGAATGTGGGGCGGACAATTCCAGGATATATACGGAGATAATCAATGATACAGTTTATGTGGTTGAAAGATGGTATTCAAGTGCCGCTTCCAATGACGGTCAGTACAGGGATATGGAAATTACGGTTTTGAATCTTCCGAAAGGCAAATGGGTAGTGAATAATATTTTGGAGTATCCCCGCTATTTGGAATTGAACCTTGACGAAAATTCCACCATCATGACAACGGGAGCCGTAGACGTTTGGTCTCAAAACATATTTTCAATAGAGGTGAAATAAATCATTAATCTTGTTTTTATGTTATCCGGGTGGTGCGATTGGATTGCACCACCCTTTGTTTTTTTTAGTGACAATAGCAGAGGGGGAATTGCAAAAAATGACTACCTTTGCAGAAGCATTTAAAACACTAAGGAAAGATGACTGATATTATCGAATTGAAAAGAATCGCAACTCAGGTAAGAAGAGACATAATAAGAATGGTGGGCGGAGCTTCTTCGGGACATCCGGGCGGAAGTCTCGGTTGTGCCGATGTGATGACCGCACTATATTTCGGACACATGGATTTGAATCCCGAACAGTTTGACAGAAAGGGCGGAAACGAAGACATGTTCTTTTTGTCAAACGGACATATTTCCCCGGTATGGTACAGCGTGTTGGCCAGAAGGGGTTATTTTCCGGTAAAGGAGCTCGGCACGTTCAGGCGTTTGGGAAGCCGTTTGCAGGGACATCCGAGCGTTCACGACAACTTGCCGGGCATAAGGCAGGCATCGGGTTCTTTGGGACAGGGTCTTTCCGTGGGCATAGGGGCTGCCCTTGCCAAGAAGATGAACGGTTGCGACAAGCTGGTATATACCCTTCACGGCGACGGGGAATTGCAGGAGGGACAGATATGGGAGGCTGTCATGTTTGCGGGAGCTAAACATGTGGACAACCTTATAGCTATAGTGGATGTCAACAACCTTCAGATAGACGGCACTACCGACAAGGTGTGTTCGCTTGGCGATTTGGAGAAGAAGTTCGAGGCTTTCATGTGGAAGACGGTAACAATGGACGGCAACGACATGCAAAGCGTTGTGGACGGATTGCGCAAGGCCAAGGCGGAAACCGGACAGTCCAGTCCTGTTGTCATATTGATGAAGACCCACATGGGCTTCGGCGTGGACTTCATG
>DXGG01000087.1 GCA_019114015.1 Candidatus Onthomorpha intestinigallinarum
ATTCAAGAAGCTGTATTCAATGCGGTTTCAAAATTCTTTTCAGGAAATCAACAGGCAGTACCCGGTTCCGATTTACCTGATACATTAAGTATGCCCAATGCCTTGAAGGTGTTGGAGGATAATGGTTTCCCAACTTCAAAAGCGAAATTATACAAAATGACTTCGCAAGAACAAATACCTTTTATGAAGTATGGAAACAAACTTGTTTTTTCCCGTAAAGCTCTTATTGAATGGGCACATCAACAACTGGTTTCAAGCAGTAGTGAAAATTGTGATTCAGCAATCCGCATTCAGAAATGTTTCAAACGTAAACGCTAAAACTATGAGTACAAAAGAAACACTAAAGAATGAAAGTCCGTTTGTACGAGTAGGAACAACACTTTACAAGATAGTAAGTCAGCCCCGACTAAACGGGGGACATATCAAGAAACGTATCGTATGGAACAACGAAACGCTTCGCCAAGATTATGGCAAGGATTATTTAGCGAGTGTTCCTAAATACGACGGCTTCTGTACCGTCCCTGACCATGTGAACTATTGCCATGTAATAGACAATTTTCTGAATCTGTACGAGCCGATAGAACATGAGCCAAAAGAAGGAGATTTCTCCCACATTCAGACTTTGATACGCCACATCTTTGGGAAACAGTATGAGTTGGGAATGGATTATCTGCAACTTCTCTACTTGCAGCCTGTACAGAAACTGCCGATTCTACTATTGGTATCGGAAGAACGCAATACGGGAAAGAGTACGTTTTTGAACTTCCTGAAGGCTATGTTCCACAATAACGTAACCTTTAACACGAATGAAGATTTTCGTAGCAGTTCAATGCGGACTGGGCAGGAAAGCTCATCATTGTAGTGGATGAAGTATTGCTAAACCGTAGGGAGGATTCAGAGCGATTGAAGAATCTTAGCACCACGTTGTCTTACAAAATGGAAGCTAAGGGTAAAGACCGTGACGAGATAGCTTTCTTTGCCAAGTTCGTTCTTTGCTCCAATAATGAAAGTCTACCTGTTATCATTGACCCGGGCGAAACACGTTATTGGGTACGGAAGATTCATCGCCTTGAAAGTGACGATACGAATTTTCTGCAAAAATTGACTGCGGAAATTCCTGCTTTCCTTTACTTCCTTCAGCATAGGGAACTGACCACCCGACAGGAAAGCCGTATGTGGTTTTCTCCGAAGTTAACCGAGACATCGGCTTTGTTGAGAATCATCCGGTGCAATCGTGGTAAACACGAAGTGGAGGTCATGGAACTGATAAGGGAAATAATGGACAACGTGGGAACTGACAGATTTTCTTTTTGTTTGAATGACCTGCTTAACCTACTAAATCTTTCAGGAGTGAAAATCGAAAAGCATCACTTGCGCAGAATCATTACAGAAAGTTGGAAATTGACACCTGCCCCCAATGGACTGACTTATACCACCTATCAGTTTGATTATAATAAGGAATGCAGGTTTGCTCCAGTCAGGAGGGTGGGACGCTTTTACACCGTCAGTAGAACATTGCTGGACGAACTTTGATTATTTTGTTGAATTGTTGAAATAAGCAAGTAACTTATTGATGCTTAGCTTACAATTATTTCAACAAAGGTTCAACATTCAAAATATGCTGTTGAAAAGAAAAAATAATTGTTTCTCTTTTCGTTGGCATTTGTTGAGTTGCTGTTGAGAGGTACATCATTGCATTTCAACTTAATATGAGATGCGTTCAACAATTCAACAGTTTTTACTAACAATTAAATCCGTATAGAAAATGACAATTGAAGAAGCAAAGAATATAAGGCTGACAGACTATCTGCACAGTTTGGGTTATGCTCCTGTCAAACAGCAGGGGGCAAATCTTTGGTACAAATCACCGTTTCGGGAAGAAAACGAAGCATCATTCAAAGTGAATGCCGAAATCAATAAGTGGTATGACTTTGGACTGGGTAAGGGAGGCAATATCATCGCACTGGCTTCGGAACTTTACTGTTCCGTCCATGTGCCGTACCTGCTGCAACGGATTGCAGAGCAGACACCTCATATCAGACCCGTATCTTTCTCTTTTCGGGAGCAATCCTCTACTGCACCTAACTTTCAACGTATGGAAATAAAAGAACTTACTTCTCCCGCTCTGCTCTCCTATCTGCAAGGCAGGGGAATAAACTTGGAACTTGCGAAAAGAGAATGTTGTGAGGTACACTTCGAGAACAATGGCAAGCGTTATTTTGCCATCGGCTTTCAAAACATGGCTGACGGTTACGAGATACGCAACCGATACTTTAAAGGCTGTATCGCACCGAAGGACATCACCCATATCAGGCATGAAGGCAGAAGAAATGATACCTGTTTCGTATTCGAGGGATTCATGGACTATCTCTCGTTCTTGACCATAAGAATGGAGAAATGTCCCAATATGCCGTGTTTGGACTGGCAAGACTATGTCATACTGAACTCGGTTTCCAATCTTTCCAAGGCGATTGACGAGTTAGTCGTCTATGAGCGCATTCATTGTTTTTTCGACAATGACCGTGCCGGAATGGAAGCCTGCCGAAAACTGACAAACGAGTACTCCTATCGTGTCCGTGACGCATCACACACCTATAAGGATTGCAAGGACTTGAACGAGTATCTTGTCAAGCAACGTCCTATACTGGAGAAGAAAAATGTACAAATTGCACTGCCTAAGAAATCAAAAGGGCGGAGTTTATAATATTCACATGTATTATTGCTGTACTAACGGAAGCCGTATTGTCTCTATGGGAGCAAGGTTATGGAAATGTATACATTTCCGACCTTGCTTTGCCGGAAGCAAAGACATTCCGCTCCCGTTGGTCGCAATTAAAAGGAAATTTCAAAATGAAAAAAGATAAACAACAACCACGACCGACCAAGCGTAACAAGGTGCGTGTGGTCAGTGCAAGATTTACAGATCTTGAATACCAAGCGGTAGAGAAACGCAGAAAAGATGCAGGCGTTTCACTCAGTAGGTTCGTCCGTTCCGTAGTGCTAACGGGTAAAGTAGTACAGCGCATCAGCAAGGCGGATGCGGACGTACTCCGTAAGTTGGCAGGGGAAGCCAACAACATCAACCAACTTGCCCATAAAGCCAATGCCGGAGGATTTGCGGGAGTGGCAGTCGAACTTATATTACTGAAGAAAAAGATTGTTCAAATCATAAAACAGTTATCCGATGATTGGAAAAATAAGTAAGGGAGCAGGATTTAGAGGCTGTATCAATTATGTATTAGGCAAGCCCGATGCAAAACTACTGGCGGCGGAAGGAGTGCTGACAGACAGCATTCAGACAATAACGGATTGTTTTCAATCCCAAAGAATGATGAAACCACATATCCGCCAACCTGTAGGACATATATCACTCAGCTATGCACCCGAAGACGCTCCGAGAATGACGGATGAAATGTTGGTCAGTTTGGCAAAGGAGTATATGCAGAAAATGGGAATCAAAGATACCCAGTATATCAT
>DXGG01000088.1 GCA_019114015.1 Candidatus Onthomorpha intestinigallinarum
GTTGAACACGCGACTTTTCATTTTTTACTGAAGACTTGTCGGGAAATACTCCCGTTTTCAACTCTATTTCATCCAGTCTGAGAGAAAGAACGGGATGAATGAAGTCGGGCATTATCTCCTTCAACGGTTCAAGAACGAAAGACCTGTATTCTATCAACGGATGAGGCACAGTCAATTCGTCCGTTTCTATTATCATCTCATCGCAAAACAATATGTCTATGTCTATTGTCCGGGACTTATACCCCTTTTCTTTTCCGTCTCTGACCCGTCCGAGCCTGCTCTCTATGTCGTTGCAAATCCTCAAGGCCTCCTTCGGAGTCTTGTCCGTTACAAACACCGCAACCGAATTCAAAAACATGGAATCGCTCTCGAACCCCCACGGTTCGGTCTGAATGACTGAAGACTCCCTCTCCAGTCTGCCCAATTCCCTCTCCAACAACGAACAGGCCTCGCGGATATATTTCAATCTGTTACCCAGATTGCTTCCCAATCCCAATACTATTTTCATAAGCTGTCATAAAAATCATGACGCACCCCGAATAAAAGAGTGCGTCATGTAATATTACCAATCAAAAGCGTTTGCAAGTACTTACATCTTGTCTGCCACGGCGCGTCCGGCTCTCAAAGCCGCGATGTTGGCCTCTATGACAGCCTCACCCTTACGGGCAAAATTGCTCCTTACGGCCTCTTCCAAACTTTCCAAATCTATCTTAAGATATTTAGAGGCGGCTCCCAACACCACCATGTTGGTACCTTTGGGATTGTTCACTTCCTTGGCAATCGCATCCGCATCAAACAGTATATGGTTCTTCACTTTCTTCACTTCTGCCAGAACCTTGTCCAAATCAGGATAGTTCGGAATGTTCACGAAAGGATTCCGATTGGTGATTATCCAGCCCGTTTCCCTGTTCAAAAACGGAAGATAACGCAATGCCTCCATAGGTTCCACCGAAAGTATTATGTCGCATTCTCCCTCAGGTATCAAATCCGAGGAAATGGGTTCGTCAGACAAACGCAAATGCGATTGTACGTCTCCTCCTCTCTGACTCATTCCGTGAGTTTCGGCCTGTTTCATGTACATGCCCTTGGAAAGAGCCGCCTTGGATATTATGGCTGCGGAACTCAACGCTCCCATACCACCTACTCCACACAATATTATGTCTATTTTCATTTCTTTTTCTCCTTTCTTGTTTGTTATGCCTTTTTGGCCATTTTGCGTTTCTTGTTTGCCCAAACTATACACTCCCTTCGTGGAATGATAACAGAAACTCCCTGATATTCCAACTCCTCCTTGATAACCTTCACGTTTTCCTCAAAATGGCTTGAAAGCGGATTGATTACCCTTATGTGCTCAGGCTCTACTCCTATTCCCTGACAGATAGATTCTATTCTGCCCGTAGCCGAAGATTTCTGAGAACCTGTCATACCGGTTATTCCGTTGTCAAGTATCATAACCGTTACAGGTACATTGTCAACGCAACAGTCCAAAAGACCCGTCATACCCGAATGGGTAAAGGTGGAATCGCCTATGACTGCAACCGCAGGCCTCAAGTCGGCTTCCGCAGCGCCCTTGGCCATAGTTATGGACGCTCCCATGTCGACCGTAGTGTATATGGCCTTTAAAGGAGGCAACGCTCCCAATGTATAACAACCTATGTCGGCAAATACCTTGAATTCTCCGTATTCCTTCATGGCTTCGTTCAATGCCTTGTAGGAATCTGTGTGAGGACATCCGTCGCACAACTTCGGAGGTCTTGGAGCAACCAAATCCGGTATGGCGAATCCTTCCTTGACATTCAAGCCCAAAGCTCTTCCTACCGCATTAGGGTTCAACTCCCCTACTCTCGGCAATGAGCCGTCCAAACGTCCCTTTATCTGCTTGCCTTTGTTCAACAAGCCCTGCAACAGCCTCTCATACAAAGGCTGTCCTTCCTCCAACACCAAAACCGTATCGCATTCCTCATACAGTCTGTTCAACAGTTTTGTCGGCATCGGATATTGTGATATTTTCAACACAGGATAAGGACATTTCGTTCCACGATAGTTTTCCATAAGGTAATTGTATGCTATTCCGCACGCGACTATTCCCATAGACTTGTCGGTGCCTTCAATGTATTTGTTGAAGCCGTCGTTTTCAGAACTTGCGGCAAATCCATCCTGCTTGGCAATCAAGTCTCTGTACTGTACCTTTGCATTTACCGGTAACAATATGAACTGGTTTTTCTTTTCGGGCAGGCTCAAGCTGTTCTGCGCCCTGACATCCTTTCTCACAACTCCGGCACGGGAATGCGCCATACGAGTTGTTATTCTCATCATCACGGGAGTATGGTATTTTTCCGACAACTCGAATCCGTAATGAACCATGTCGTAAGCTTCCTGCTGGTTTGAGGGTTCCAAAACAGGTATTCCGGCAAAATCCCCGTAAAATCTCGAATCCTGTTCATCCTGCGAAGAGTGCATAGAAGGGTCGTCGGCAGCTACATATATAAGTCCGCCGTTAGCTCCCGTTATTGCCGAGTTCATGAAAGGGTCCGCCGCAACATTTATACCTACATGTTTGCAGCAAAACATAGCACGCTTGCCCGCATAACTCATACCCAATGCAGCCTCCATGGCCGTCTTTTCATTTGCGGCCCAGTTGCTTCTGATTCCCGCCTCTTTTGCCTGCTTGGAGTCCTGAATGTACTCCGTTATTTCCGTTGAAGGTGTTCCGGGATAGGCAAAAACACCGGACAAGCCCGCATCTATGGCTGCCTGTGCTATGGCCTCATCTCCCAGTAAAAGTAATCTATCCATTATTCTGCTTATTTTTTTGATTTTATAATTCACCTCAAAAACCCACCGCGAAATACGCGACTACAAAACTACTATTTTTTTTGCATTCTTACAAATATATATCCATATAAATCAAATTCTTTTCGACATGGGGTTCAGAAATAGGCTTTTTCTATTTTTAACAAACTCTTTTTCCTGTCCAATCCGCCCGCATAGGAAGAGAGTCCGCCCCTGCTGTTTATGACCCTGTGACATGGAATTATTATGGAGACAGGATTGTGTCCTATTGCCGAGCCTACTGCCTGAAAAGAAACGGATGAAAGTCCTTTTTCTTCCAAAAGTTGCATGGCTACGGACTTGTATGTGGTCACCCTGCCGTATTCTATACCCATAAGAATCCTCCAGACATCCAACCTGAAAGGGGTTCCCACAAGCCGTATCCTCGGAACAAAATCCGGATTCCTCCCATTGAAATATATGTCAAGCCACTGGCCCGTACTGTCAAACACCGGCAAATTCTTACGGAGACTTTGTCCGACAAGCTCAAAAGGAAAATGCCTTTGAGCATCAAAGCCCAAATAAATGAGGTCCTGACCGTCACTTACAGCCGTCATAGGTCCCAAAGGCGAGGAATATCCGCAAGAATAATACATGTAACCGTTTGTTTTGTCTTAAATATTCATGCGACAAAAAGCACGCACTATTCATTCCGTATGTCTGAAATACTTGTCCAGAACCATGAGTGAAACGAGTTTTTCCCTTTCCTTGTCCTTAAACTGAGCAACCCATTGATGTGCATGCTCTATTATTTCGTTTGCCTCGTCCGGATGTTCGGCATACCATGTCGTTTTTTCAATCAAATCCGAATAGTCGGGCTTTACCTCTATATAATGATAGTCGGGTATAAGACGTCCCTCCATATACCATGTCTCGTAAACAGGTCGCGGCATTACCGCTATGCAATTGGAAGACATGACCCATTTCAGATTGCTCGCCACATCATTGCCCTCAAGGGACATTATGAACTTGTAGCGGCAATGGTCATAAAGCGAAAGCATATTGGCAAACCCCTTCAACCCTCCCTTTTCGTCATACACGCATACGTCCGCAACATCACACAAAGGGTTGTTCCTGAATTTCTCGACGAAAGCCTGTCTTTTCGGCTTGCCCTTGCATTCTCCCCTGAAAATTATCTTGAATTCCTTTCTCTCAAAAGGAACGGTATCATTCAAAAAAACGAAATGCCTGCACTTGTCAAGATTCAAAAGAACCGAAAAGGCGTTCATGCCATCGCTACTTATTGGACGGCTTTTTACTATCGAGGGCAAATCAGGAACGTAGGTTATATCTCCGAACAAGGGTATGAAACGTTGATTTGCGTCAAAATATCTCAAAAACTCGTATGTGTCGAAAAAATACGAGCTTCCATGCCCTTTAAGATGAAAATCCATTACCATTGTTCCCTCTCCATCAGGAATCGGTATGCGGTCCGTCAGTCTGTTGTAATAATTCACCCTGTCGTAAATAAGATCCTTATCTGCACGCCTTTCGACAAAGTCATACAAATCCGCAATTTTCGGACGTAACAGAAAACGCGGCTGCAAATATCTCATGACGTTGAGCACGTAATACTTGAACCTGGAGTTTTTCCCTTTCCGGTGGAACATCTTTTCGACAAATCCCTTGTTCCTTCTTCCGCCCTCCGCCTTCATAACATTGAAA
>DXGG01000089.1 GCA_019114015.1 Candidatus Onthomorpha intestinigallinarum
CCGAAAAGATAGACTGCATAGAACGCAATCACGTAATAATAGGCAATGCACGCATACCAATCGGAGGATATTTAAACACCTCAAGAGAAATAAAAGACATGAAAACCCTAAGTTGCAGTGAACTGCTCGAACTTCTGAAAAAAGAGAAGTCATAATTTCCTCTTCAGACAGTAAGCCCTTGCAAAATCCTCCACATCCTTCGTCTGTCTTATTTCAAATATCATCGGAATCATTTTGGAACGGTGTTCCGCCTCAACGAATTCCCGCTTGTGCTTTTCGTCTATATCGGACAAGCGTACCGCATCCATATTCTTTTCAGTAAAAAACAAGACCAGTTTGAAATACCCCTCATGAACATGCAACCATGCAACATTCTTCTTCTTTACAATCAGTTTGCACAGCCATGCTTTGCCGTCCCTATAGTAATTCCAGCTTAATTCAATGCCCTCTTTCAATGCAAAGGACAGAAAAGCGTCATAAGCATCAGCACCATCTCCCAATGCAGAACGTATAGTTGCATCATCCGGTCTGAGCGAACTGTCCTTGAAATAAAGCGTATTTTCCATACATTTTCCAATTAACGTATCATTCGAAATCAACCTCGAAATCGGTACGGTTCACATCCTGTCTGTCTATCATCTTTTGCAATTCCCTTTCCATAGCCCGTTTTTTCCTGTCCTTTTTGTTCTGCTTGTATCTCTGATACCATTTGGTTTTGCCGAACAAACGCTCGAAAAACGGTTTTCTTTCTTTAGTGGCAAGCTGTTTTTCACCGACAGACTCATCCTTCCCTACCATTTCCTCTTTAGTCGGAGTTTTCATTTCATCCCCCTTTGCAAACCATTCTCCGCTTTCGGAAGATATCTTGTCCAAATCATACAATTCTATTATGTCTATTAAAAGCTGAGGATATTTTGGATTGGTCGCATAACCCGCCTTTTTCAATCCTTTGGCCCAACCCTTGTAATCGTCAACGTCCAGCTTGAACAAGTCGGCATATCTTTTCTTTTCAACAAGGAAAAGCGAATGATCGACGTATGACTGTTCAGGCGAAGCATACACCCTGAAACACTCGTTCTTCGCATCATCATCCTTGTAAATCCTCTCCCCTTCCCAATCGTTGTGACACTTTATTCCGAAATGATTGTTACCCTTCACCGCCAGCATGGAACGCCCGCTGCCGGACTCCAAAACCCCCTGCGCCAATGTTATGCTTGCAGGTATGCCGTAAGTCCTTTCCTGCTCTATTGCGATTTTGGCATACGTCTGTATGTATTGCTCGGTGACGCTGTTTTTGTTCTGTGCCTGCAAGCCGAAACAAAGCATAAGCAAAACGGATGAGAGTAAAAGTCTTGTCATATTGAAAAACGTTGTTTAAATTTTACTTTGCGAAGATACGCATTTTTGTTTTCCCGCGTTATATTCAGAAAAGAATTTCTTTGAATTCAAGTAGTGTAACAAATTTTCAATAATTCGTATTATGAAATCCTTTATCAGACACAGTATTGCGGTTTTCTTGCTTTTTGCGTCATTATTCACCGCAACGGAATCTTCGGCTGCAAAATACTATTCCCGTCCGAATGCGAGGAATACGATAAACAAAACGGCTTATATAATAGACCAGGCCTATGAGGTTGCGGCCTTCTACAATTACTGGAGCAGCAATTATCTTTCAAAAGCGGTTTACTATAACGACTATGCACAATATCTGTTCCAAAGACGGGCATACCGTTCCGCCATCAACTATTCGTTGAGGGCAAGAGAATATGCATTGATCGTTTTGGACAACTGCGAAGATTACTGGGAGTTTTTCTACTTCACCTATTACGGATGGAGTTTCCGCTTCGGCTACAACCCTAACTTCGCTTATGCAAACGGTTACATGGACGGGTATTACGACGGATATTACGCCTCGTACTGCGACCGTCACAACCATAACTACCGCAACGACCCTTATTACAGACCGAACGGACACTACAACGACTATCCCAAAACAAGCACCACTGTAATCGGAAGGGGAAACACCGGTGCCATAAGCTCAAACGGAGGTTCCTCAAGCCTCGGCCGTACCGGATATACCGGCTCCGAATCGACGGGTAACTACAAGAACCTGAAAGTGGACGAATACTTCTCAACCGAAGAACTCAAGGCCTTGTCGGAAATGCCTAAAGAGAAGGAAATGGAAAACAGTTTCAGACAGGCAAATCCAAGTGTAAGTTTCAATGACAAAGCACTCAAAACAGACAAGACAATAATGGAGAAAAACAAGGCAACAGCTAAAAACTTCTCTACAAACGATGCAGACAATCAGACTCTGAAAAGAATGACGGTGGCCCAACCTAAAGCAATAAAAGTACAGACACAACAGAAAGAAAACACTGTAAAAAACAACGGAATAAAAAGATCAACGGAAAAACAGACCAATATAAAGTCCTCAAGTACAATACAAAGAAACAACAGTTCTCTAAACAGAAACAATACCGGTAATGTCAAACAACAGAAAAGCATAGAGCCTAAGAAACAGGTTACGACAAAAACAGCCACACCTAACAAATCCAACGCGAAACAAAACAAAACCAACAATTCAGCAAAACAACTAAAAAGGAAATAAAGTCATGAAAAAACTATTATTTGCAGCCTTGGCAACAATTGCATTTCATGGTGCAAACGCCCAAAAGGAAATATCTGCGGGTATAAAAAACGTAACTGTTTATCCCAACAACGCTCTAATAGAAAAAAGCGCCGTCGTAAACCTTACGGCAGGGAACAACATTCTCTATCTGAAAGGCAACAGTCCTTACCTTGACCCGAACAGTATCCGATTTGATGCCGATGACAAATATGAAATAGTATATTTTTCCTCGACCAAAAGAATTTCTTCCATAAATCCTGAATATGAGAATACACTTCCCGAACAGGTACGGATAAAATACAAAGGCGTAAAGGACTCCATAGAAGGTCTGAACAGGGAAATGGAACGACTTGTATTCTACAACGAAGTACTGGACAAAGAGACTGCATCGCTGAACAACATGAAAGTAATGAGTAATCCCCAGAATACGGATTCTCTTGCAAACATAAGGAACACTCTGAACTATTACCGTGAAAAGATGCTTGAGATAAACAAGATACGGAAACAGAACGAAGATACCATAAATGCGCTGAAAAAGCAGCTGGAAAGGCTTGTACAAACATGCGGAATCATAGAAAGTTCATATCCCGACAAACAAAACGCGGAGAATAACAAGGAATATTTCGTCAAGGTCAATATCTTTGCCACCCAGGCAGTGGACAATGCCGAACTGAACTATTCATACCTCTGCAACAATGTCGGATGGACTCCTTCTTACGACCTAAAGACAAATTCGCAGGACAATAGCGGCGAACTCATTCTCAAAGCCAACCTGTATCAGAACACATGCGAAAACTGGAAGGATGTCAAGCTGACATTCTCAACCGAAAACAACAACGCATATATGTACAACGGGGAACTGTATCCTTATTATCTGAGCCTCCAAATACCGAAAAAGGAAACAAGCAAAAAGGTTTATACCTTGGAACTTTATGGATACGACATCGAGACATCCGGAGAGCCCGCCTTTAGAAATTCGGCATACAACACCGTCATATCCAACTCTATGCTCGGAAAGGAATATACCGTTGCCAGAAAACGGAGCATACCGTCGGAAGAAACGATAAAGACCATAAACATACGCTCGCAAAAACCCGAACTGGTTTACCGATACTCCATAAAACCGGTATTGTCAAGCAGAGCGTTTTTCCAGGGCCTTGTTCCGAACTGGCAGCAACTGGAACTGATGAATGCGGATGTAAACCTGTATTTTGACGGAAAATATGCCAACAAAACGCATATTTATTCCAATTCGGTACAAGAGGACACCCTTTGCCTTGACCTCGGAGTGGACAGACGCATAAGCGTGGAACGCAAGATTAACAAGTCGGTTCCGAACAAGACAAGCATAGTCGGCAGCCAGCTTGAAATGATTGTGGAGGTTGACATAAAGGTCAAGAACAACAGCCTTAAGGAAACGGATGCCGAAATAGAGGACAGGATACCGTTGAGCGCCAGTCCGGACATAAAGATAAGCGTTTTGGACATTGACGGTGCACAAATGGACGAAAAGACCGGCTTTTTGAAATGGACAAAGAAGATAAAAGCCTCCGAAACGGTGAATCTGAAGGTGAAATACAGCGTAAGATACCCCAAGGATCATACCTTGAACGAAATAAGATAGACAAGGGTAAAACGAAACGCCGTTTTAGAAAAATGGAACTTGATTTCAATTTTCCAGAATCAAGTTCCATTTTTTTAGAATCAAATTACACGGATTGCCAAATGACAAACCGTATATTCAGACTCAATCCATGTTGAAAGCCTTTCTTATCTTATCCACATAATCGAGCTTTTCCCAAGTGTAGAATTCAAGCTCTTTCGTCACTTTTTTGCCGTTTTGCATCATCTTAACCTTCTGTTTGTAAGGTGTACGGCCGAAATGACCGTACGCTGCGGTAGGCAGGTAAATAGGATTCTTCAATCCCAGACGTTTTATTATTGCATAAGGTCTCAAGTCGAACAATGTCTTTATCCTTTCGGCTATTTCACCGTCGGTCAACGTCCTTCCATCCGCATCCTTTACCTTTGCGGTGTTGTAGGTGTTCACATACAGTCCCACCGGTTCGGCCACGCCTATCGCATAGGCCACCTGCACCAATACCTCGCTGCAAAGACCGGCCGCAACCATGTTCTTTGCTATGTGCCTTACCGCGTAGGCTGCGCTTCTGTCAACCTTCGAAGGGTCCTTGCCCGAAAAGGCTCCGCCGCCATGAGCTCCCTTGCCGCCGTATGTATCGACTATTATCTTTCTTCCCGTAAGACCGGTATCGCCGTGAGGACCTCCTATGACAAACTTGCCGGTAGGATTGACGTAAAGCCTGTATCTGTGTCTGAACAGAGCCTTCAGTTCCTCCTTTCCCAATTTGGCAACGACCCTCGGTATCAATATTTCCCTGACATCCTTGGTAATGCGTGCCAACATCTTCTTTTCGGTATCGAAGTCGTCGTGCTGCGTTGACACAACTATGGTGTCTATCGACAAAGGGGTGTTGTCGTCATCGTATTCCACCGTCACCTGACTTTTGGCATCGGGACGAAGATATGTCATCTGTTTTCCCTCCCTGCGTATCTGCGACAGTTCGGCCACAAGCATGTGGGAAAGAATCAACGGCAAGGGCATGTAATCCTCGGTATCGCTGCACGCATAACCGAACATCATTCCCTGATCGCCTGCGCCCTGTTGCTCCAAATCTTTTCTTTCCACGCCCTGATTGATGTCGGGACTTTGTTCATGAATGGTTGACACAACACCGCAGGAATTGGCCTCGAACATGTATTCTCCTTTTGTGTAACCTATTTGTCTTATTACCTCCCGTGCCGTGTGCTGTACATCTACGTAGGCCTCGGACTTGACCTCTCCGCTCAACACTACCAGACCCGTTGTGACCAAGGTTTCACAAGCGACCTTTGAGTTTTTGTCCTGTTTTAGGAATTCATCCAATACGGCATCTGAAATCTGGTCCGCCACTTTATCAGGATGACCCTCTGAAACTGATTCTGATGTAAAGAAATAAGCCATTTTGCTTTGTTTTTTAAATTAACAATGAATTAAACACAAACAAAATGGAAAACAGAATTGAATCGAATGTAAGAAAATGTTGTTTTAGCATTTTTTTAACGTGGTTGCAATCAATTCAAATCTTTCCACATTTTGCGTTTGCAAAGGTATGACTTTTATTTGTACCTGCAAGCACTTTCAAAAAGAAAATACGGCCGGACAGCATCCGGCCGTATTTTCAACCAACAAAACCCAGACTATCTCAACACCTCTATCGAACCCTTGAATTCCACATCCCTTATAGAGCCTCTTCCTATAAATCTGTAGAAATAAGTTCCGCTTGGCGTATTTGTCGCTTCCGGATCCCAGAATTCGGATTCATGTCTGATATTCTGAACGAAGTATATTCTCTTTCCGTAACGGTTGTATATTGAAAGTTCGTTATCCGGAAAGGCCTGACCGTCTATCAGGTTGTGTATTTCAAATATGTCGTTTATACCGTCTCCGTTAGGAGTTACAACGGTAGGAAACATAAGGTTGTCGTTGATTATCGTTATCGTTCTTGTTATAGTATCGTGACACTCGTATATGTTTCCGCTCGGAGAGTAATTGACGCTATACGCATCCAAAGTAATCAGATAGTCTCCCGCAACCGTTTCTCCCGATTGTGGATACCATGTGTATGAAGGACTCTTTCCGAATACGTTTTCCACATCCGTTTCGGAATTTTTGTTCGTCTGTATTGTCCAATGATACTGATTGGTCTCCGCATCCGGCTCTGTAAGGTTTATAAGGTTGGCCACAGGTGCCGAAGCCGAAGGGTTGTTAGGTTCCCAACCGAAGTCGGCAATAGGATGGTTGTATACATGTATAAGGTTTTCCAGTCTAACTGAATCCTGACAACCGTGCTCCGTTTCAACCTTCAAAACAACGTCATAATCGCCATAAGGCAATACGAACGAAGGGTTCACGTCGGTTGATGTTTGGTCTCCGACAATCCATTGGTATGAAACACCGTTTGTGGATGTATTGACAAGATCGACCCTAAGCGGTTCGCATCCCTCCAGATTTTGAGAAGCCGAGGTAAAGGCTGCATAGGCTGCCGGGTGAACAATCAATTTGACAGAATCTCTTCCGTAACAATATATCGAACCGTTATACTCAGTAACCAACACTTCATAAGTTATTTCTGAAGCGGAGTTGTTTGGTGCCTGGGCATCTATTTCCCTTGTCGTTTCACCGGTAGGAGACCATATGTATGTAGCTGTAGGCGTTTCATTTCCCGCATCAAGCCTTACGGAAGTAGCCTCACACAACTCTCTGTTCTCACCCAATTCCACAACCGGTGTCTGTACAACTTCAAGAGTGGTTACCGTATCCCACATACAGCCGAAATCATCCAATATATGTATTCCAAATTCATATACGCCCACGCTGTCTATAGGAGGGGCTATCACCGTTGAAGTATTTGTGGTATTTCCTATGTCAAAGAACGAAGGACCGGTCCACATAACAGTATCTATGGGTACCTGATAACTCCAGTTGGCACTGCTGCTCTGGCTCAATTCCATGTCCCACCAAAAAACATAACCGTTATCCTGACCAAGTCTGTCACACACCATAATAGACCATTCTCCGTTCAAAGGACATCCTATCAAAGAAGAAAAACCATTTAAATCTACATCATTAATAGCAGGAACAACTGAGCCTTGTTGGTTAGGAGTCTGATAATAACCCGTATGAGCAGCTGTATCCGTTGGCGGCATACTTGCAGCTCCGGCGGCGGCGGCATTATGCAACCATCCACGGGCATCGTCAAGATACTGATTTGAAAAACAATAAGTCCAACCCACTCCGTAAGGATTGGAATTAGAATCACACAAATTACTGTAATTATCATTTTCATTAGGTTGCCCCAAGAAAGTAATACCTCCCTGTTGCCACTTCAAGGTAGCTTGTTGTCCGGTCGGACAAACAATATACATTTCCAAGTCACCCATGTAAGAATGTTCAATATTTACGCATACCGACATTATATCGTCAACGCTTCCTATGGTAGATCCTGCCCTAAACTGGTCAAAAACAACTGGAGCATTATAACACTCCACGCCGGTACCACACATAGGACCATCCGGAATAAATGTTCTAATATCATTACGCTCCTTTGCACCACGATTAAATTCCATAGAATCTACAATAATGGAAGAGTTAACGTCATAACCTACAGCGAGCCCCATCTCCGTTCCTGAACACATATCAGGCAATTGAGTAACTGTTTTTATAGGATTTTTTGAAATACGGACTCGGGTATCTATGGTATTTCTGCTTGTACAGCCTCCATTATTTGTATCGGTCACAAGTAATACCAAATCATATCCATCCACTTCCTTCCATGAATATCCTACCGAACGGTCATAAGAAACGGTGGCACTCTCTCCGTCTCCGAATGACCACTCGTATATACAGTCCGCTGTATCTTGTTCATAGGTCTGACTGTTGTTAGGATCATATTCAGGAAATCTTGGGTCCGCCAAAAGTACGATGGAGTCACCCTCACATATATCAATGGATTTGAAATACGCTATCTGCATATTTCCATCTTCGTCATACACAGTATCCACTCCATCTCTTACAGGACGGGTTGACATGTTTCCATTAGCATCATATTTTATGAAAAAAGTATCCAATGCTGCCTCCGGAAATTGACACAAAGCCACACACTCTATTTCCGCTTTAAAACCGGTACCTTCGTTAACACTATCCGTTTTCAATCTAACAGTCAAACATCCGGTAGTAGCCGATAAGGCTGGCATTACTGTTCTGTTCAAAAGATCATCATTCTGAAAAAAAGGAACGCTTGCACCTTGGTCTGTTACCAAAGGCGGATCCGTAATACTGCTGCCTTGATATATGATAACAGTATCCGAAGGATCTATATTGAATTCCGAAAAAGTCAATGATACTCTTGTAGTCGTGCTACCTCCTGCAGGACAAATAGTAACCCACCTGTCCTGATCGGGTTCATAATTGCCTGTCTTGGAATTGTCATACAGATATCCGCTACATGTACTACGGGTTGTCCCGTGTGTACTGTTGTTCAGTATTATGTCCTGCGCATACGACGATGACGAATGTACAAAAACAAAACACAAGAAAAAAAACAATCCTGTAAATAATGTCCTTCTCATAAACCAAAAATTTTAGGTACAAAGTTAAATACTAAAATTCAAACCGCCAAATTTTCAACGGGGCAAAAACCTTAATCTTTCCGTTTTTCGTAAGAAAGACACAAAAAGTGAAAGAAAAGTAAACAAAGCAGGAAAAAAAAATTACCTTTGCAAAGCAAACAAACCAAACAATACATAAAAAGAGATGAACTACAAAGTTGTAAAAGGCACAAGGGATTTCCTTCCTGCGCAGATGCAAAAAAGAAACTACATTTTCGATACGATAAAGGCCGTCTATCATTCTCATGGTTTTGTTCCTATAGAAACTCCCGCATTGGAAAGTCTTGATACTCTTATGGGCAAATACGGCGACGAGGGAGACAAGCTTCTGTTCAAAATACTTAATTCTGGCGATTTCCTCGCTGACAAAAACATATCCGTTGACAACTACAAGGAAATGACAAAACAAATATGTGAAAAAGGCTTGCGCTACGACCTTACCGTTCCTTTCGCTCGTTTTGTGGTGAATCACATGAATGACATTTCGTTTCCTTTCAAAAGATATCAGATACAGCCCGTATGGCGTGCAGACAGACCTCAGAAAGGACGATACAGGGAATTTTACCAATGCGATGCCGACATTATAGGCAGCAACGGACTGGCCAATGAGGTGGAATTGTTGTGCATGATTGAAGAGGTGTTCAAGAAATTCGGCATGAAGGTCAAAACCAAAATAAACAACAGAAAGATACTTCTTGCCATTGCACAATACATAGGCAGAGAGAACAACCTGATTGACATAACCGTAGCCATAGACAAACTGGACAAAACAGGTTATGAGAATGTATGCAACGAGTTGCGCGAAAAAGGTTTCGGAGATGAAGAAATAAACAAATTGACTCCCATATTCAACATTACGGGTAACAACGAACAGAAATTGGAACAGCTTTCAGCTGTTCTAAACTCTCCCGTTGCGGAAAAAGGAATGGAGGAAGTGGAATTTGTACTATCGCAATGCAACGCTCTCGGACTAAACGATATTGAATTGGACTTGACATTGGCTCGCGGGTTGAACTATTACACAGGTGCCATAATGGAAGTAAAGGCTGCAGAGGTGGAAATGGGAAGCATATGCGGAGGCGGAAGATATGACGATTTGACCGGTATATTCGGGCAAAAAGGATTGTCGGGTGTAGGAATTTCTTTCGGTGCGGACAGAATATACGACTGTCT
>DXGG01000090.1 GCA_019114015.1 Candidatus Onthomorpha intestinigallinarum
GCGTATATGGAGGGGAGTCTGTGGTTTGCGGACAAAGTGCAAAAGCAACTTACATCCAATACTCCCATTTCCAACCGAGGGGTGAAGCAAGCCAACTTCGTGGTATTGCTAAAGTCGGCCATGCCTTCCGTATTGATAGAAATAGGTTTTATATCCAATCCTCAGGAAGAGGAATATCTGATGTCTGAGATAGGACAGTATGAAATAGCAGCCTCTATCTTCAGGGCAATATGCGAATACAAGATGAACAAGGACAATGTCAAATTTTCAATCCCCGAAGTAGATGATCTGATACCTAAAGATTTGTTGGCAAAGCAGGAACAAATCGAAAAGGCAAAACAACTGGCTCAGGTAAAGGAAGCGGAAAGGCTTAAAAATGAAAAAGAACGGGAAAAGATAGAAAACGAAAAAAAGAAAGCCGACAATGACAAGGGTGACGGATTGGACATAGTTTACAGAGTACAGTTTGCATCCATGAAATCAAAGGTGTCTGTCAAGGATTCACGTTTCAAGGGTTTGGATGATGTGTGGTTGTATGAATTCGATGGTTATTGGAAATATTGTGCAGGTTTGTTTGCTTCTCAACAGGAAGCATCGAATTATGCACAAAAAGTAAGGGAGATGGGACATAAAGATGCCTTTGTGGTCGTTTTCAACAAAGGACAAAGAATAAGCATTGAACAGGCAAGAGCCTTAAAAAAGAAATAGAAACAAAGAACTGAGAATAAAAAATATGAAAATAGAAATAAAAGTAGGATTGGTGGGATTGGCCATATTGGTGCTGTTGTTTTTCGGAATAAAGTTTCTAAAAGGGCATGACCTTCTGAATAAAGAAAACACTTATTATGTGATATACGATTCGGTAAACGGCATGCACGAAAGCAACTACATATATCTGAACGGCATGAAGATAGGTTACGTAAAAGACATACAGCCCATGGACAAAAGAGCGGAGAAGTTCTTGGTCGAGGTCTCCATAAGCAGCAAGGTGGAATTGTACAAGGGTAGCGAAATAGTGTTGTTCAATGCGGATATGCTGGGTTCAAAGGCTCTGCGACTCGAACTTGGAGAAAGCAATGAGGTTTTGCCACAAGGCGATACTTTGAAAGGGAAAATAGAAGTCGGAACAATGGACAAACTGGTCTCAAATCTGGAACCGATAGTGCAAAACGTGGACAGCCTGCTTATAGCCGCAAAAAATATTCTTAACACACAAACACAAAAAAATCTGAACAGTACATTCGACCAAATAGAACAGACAAGCAAAAAACTGAACATAATAAGTAGTCAGGTCAATACTCTCATCGGTCAGGAAAAAACAAAAGTGTCGAAAATAATAGAAAACACCGAGAGCATAACATCAAATCTGAAGAACAACAACGAAAAACTTACAAACATAATAAACCATATAGACAACATATCCGACACATTGGCCAAAGCACAGTTGGGAAACACTATAATGGAGACTGCTCAAACAATAGAAAGACTTAATTCCATACTGGGCGTAATAGAAAAAGGCAACGGTAATGTCGGATTGCTGATAAATGATGACAAATTGTACAGGAATCTGGAACAAACATCAAAAAAACTGGATGCGCTTATAGAAGATATAAAGAACAATCCGAAAAGATACATCAATGTGTCTGTTTTCTAAATCGGGTAAAAATAAAAAGTAAAATGTTATTTGAAGAAATAGTTTTCGGACCTATTCATTCGAGAAGATTAGGTGTTTCGTTGGGAGTCAATGTTCTGCCGACTGAAAAAAAATATTGCAGTTTCAACTGCGTTTACTGCGAATGCGGATGGAATGTCATAGATACAAACATACAAGTTCCGCTGAACAGAAGAGAAGACATACGCAAGGCATTGGAAAAAAAACTGTCTGAAAATCAAAACGACCTGAACAAAACGATAAATTCCATAACATTCAGCGGTAACGGCGAACCTACAATACACCCTGAAATATTGGGAATAGTAAATGATGTAATGGAATTGCGGGACAGATATTGCCCACAGGCCAAAATATCAATTCTTTCCAACTCCACAAATCTTGTAAGAGAGGACGTATTTGAAGCATTGCGGAAAATAGACAACCCTATACTGAAGCTGGATGCCGGTACGGAAAAAATGTACGAAACAATAAACGAACCGGTAAATTCTAATTTCGAACAAATAAAACAAAAACTTATTTCTTTCGGCAACAAGGCCATAATACAGACTTTATTGCTTAGAGGAGAACATAACGGCAAAATCATAGACAACACATGTGAAGAAGAATTCTCCGCATGGCTGGATACGGTAAGAAAAATAAGGCCTAGAATGGTAATGCTTTACTCAATAGACAGGATAACTCCAGAAAAAAAACTTGAAAAACTCCTTATCCCGGAACTGGAATCTTATGCACAAAGAGTAAGAGCCTTGGGTATAGAAACAAAAACGTATTAGAAAATCAATATGACCATAGACAAGACAAAGACCCTTTATAAGATATTACTGCATCCCGTATTGGGCTATCTTATATTTTTATTCGTCATGTGGCTGACCTTTTTCTGCACCTTCCAATTGGGCAACTATTTTATGGAGTTCATGGAAGCGGGCGTTGATGCTTTGGGTACGTTCGCCTACGAAAACATTCCGAAAGGATTCTTCAACGACCTGGTAGTGCAGGGCATAATAGGAGGTGTAGGAGGTGTCATAGTATTCTTACCAAACATAGTCATACTGTTCACATTCATATCCTTGATAACCGAAACGGGCTACATGACAATTGTCGCCCAACTTATGGACCGGGTGATGCACGTAATAGGTTTGCACGGTAAAAGTTTCATCCCTCTCATTATGGGGTTCGGGTGCAACGTACCGGCAATATTGTCGACCAAAATAATAGAAGACAAAAGAGACAGACTGATAACCATGCTCATAATACCTTTCATGTCCTGTTCCGCAAGACTTCCGGTATATATAATAATTGCCGGAACATTTTTTCCGGAGAATGCCACGCTCGTGATTTTCTGTCTCTACCTTTTTGGCATAATTCTGGCCATGCTTTTCGCCTTGCTGTTCAAAAAAACCTTCAACAATGCAAATCACAGGCCCTATACAGTCACAATGCCTGAATTTCACAAACCTAAATTATCAACGGTAATAAGAACCATTTGTTTCAACGCAGGAGCATATCTGAAAAAAATGGGAGGAATCGTACTCATAGCATCCGTTCTTTTGTGGGCAATGATGTATCTGCCGCAAAAAGATACCACGAAAATAGAAAACAGTTACATAGCCTCCTTGGGAAAAATTATAGAACCGGTAATGGAACCGATAGGTTTCGACTGGAAGCTGTCCGTTTCTCTAATGACAGGTGTTGCCGCCAAGGAAATAATAATCTCAACTTTGGGAGTGTTGTATTCCGACAACCCAGAAACAAGTCAGGACATTCTTGAAAAAAAACTTAAGGCTGCAACCCATCCTCAAAACGACACCGAAATATCAAAACCCGTATTCACAAAACCAGTCGCCTTGAGTTTCTTGATTTTTACCTTGATTTATTTCCCATGTACGGGAGTATTCGCCGCAGTGGGAAAAGAAAGCAAATGGAAATGGGCCGTATTCGTGGTTACATATACCACCGTTGCCGCATGGATTCTTTCATTTGCAACATATCATATTGCAAACATTATATTCCAATAAAAATAAAGAGGGAGCAAAACTCCCTCTTTTATCATCGAATGACAATCAAGATTTCTCTTTTTACTCTTCATCCTTATTCTGCTCTTCGTAGGTCTTCAGCAGTTTGGTTTGAACATCCGCAGGTACAGCCTCATATTCCGCAAATCTCATTACAAACGTTCCTCTTCCGGATGTCAATGAAGAAAGTGCCGTCGAATATCTGTACATCTCGGCCAAAGGAACCCTGGCTTTGATGACGGAATTGAATCCTTCGGAATCCATACCCATAACTATTGCCCTGCGAGACTGAAGGTCGGTCATCACTCCTCCCATCAAGTCGGAAGGAACCGTCACCTCCATGTCGTATATAGGCTCCAATATTTTCGGACCGGCAGTCTTGAACGCCTCCTTAAAGGCATTCCTTCCTGCCAACTTAAATGCCATTTCATTACTGTCAACAGGGTGCATCTTGCCGTCAAACACATTAACCACTATGTCCCTTGCATAAGAACCGGTCAAAGGACCCTCTTCCATCTTTTCCATTATACCCTTGAGTATCGCAGGCATAAATCTCGCATCTATCGCTCCACCGACTATACAATTGTTAAACACCAACTTTCCTCCCCAAGCCAACTCTATCGTCTCGGTATTGCGTATAGGATATTTCTTTTGATTAGGCATTCCGTCGTAATAAGGTTCTATCATCATGAACACCTCACCGAACTGTCCCGCTCCACCGGATTGCTTCTTGTGTCTGTAAGAGGCTTCGGACGACTTCGTTATGGTTTCCCTGTAAGGTATCTTGGGCGCAATGAATTCAACAGGGATCTTGTATACATTGTCCAAATACCACTTCAATGTGTTGATATGAAATTCTCCCATTCCCTTGACAAGGGTCTGTTTCAATTCTCTGGCCACCTCAACCCTCATTGAACTGTCATGAGACACGTATTCGTTCAGAACCACACCGAGCTTCTCCTCATCCGAACTCTCAACCGCTCTTACGGCCGTGGTGTATATAGGTTCAGGGAACTGAATGGCGTTGAACTTATCCCCTGCGTTCTTCAGGCTTGTCAATGTCGCATTTATGCTTACGTCTTTCAATTTTATGGTTGAAACAATGTCGCCTGCCGAAGCCTTCTCTATCTTTACCCTGTTCTTTCCCGAATTGACGAATATCTGGGCTATCCTTTCCTTGGAATCATTGGCCGAATTGATTACATCCATGCCTTCGGTCAACTCCCCGCTCATAACCTTCATAAAGGTAATGTCTCCCACATGAGGTTCATTCGCAGTCTTGAATACAAACAAGGCCGTAGGCGCGGACTCATCGTAATTGACCTTCTCTCCCGACACCAAAGTCTTGGTATGCAAAGCCTCGGTAGGTGAAGGAACATTGAACGTAATGAACTCCAACAATCTTCCGACTCCCATATTCTCCTTGGCAGAAGTACACAATACCGGGAACACGTTACGCGAAGCTATTCCCAATCGCAAACCTTTTCTTACCTCGTCTATCGCCAAATCCCCCTGATCAAAATACTTCTCCATCAATTCGTCGGAACCAGAAGCCGCATTCTCAACCAAAAGCAGACGCAACTGTTCCGCCCTATCCTTTTCGCTCGAAGGTATATCCGTTATCTCAGGCTTGCCGCCCCCTTTAGGATACTTGTACATCTTCTGGGTAATCAAATCGACAAAACTGTCAAATCCCGTTCCCGCATTGACAGGATACTGTACAACCGTTATCTTCTCCCCGAAAAATTCCTTCAATTCCTTTATCTGTTCATCGAAATTGGCTTTTTCCTGATCCAACTGATTCATCGCAAATATCAAAGGAATAGCCAATTTGGAGGTATGACGGAACGCTATCTCGGTTCCAACCTCCACTCCTATCTGGGAATTTATCACAACTATTGCCGCCTCTACAGCGTGCAAAGCAGCCACAACCTCACCCTGATAATCCGAATATCCGGGCACGTCTATGATATTTATCTTCTTGTTGTTGTACTCCGCATACAGTATGCTTGAAACCACGGAACTCTTACGCTCCATCTCTATCTCCCTGTAATCGGACAAAGTATTCTTGTCATCCACCGTTCCCAAACGATTGATGACTCCTCCCTCAAAAGACATGGCCTCCGCCAAAGTAGTCTTTCCTGATTTGGCTCCTCCCAAAAGGGCAACGTTCTTAATCTCCGAAGTATGATAAACTTTCATGTTTTATGTTTTTAAATTAGCTTAATAAATTGATTATTGTTTGGAGCAAAGTTAAGTATTATTTTTTACTCTTGCAAGCCCTACCGAACATACAGACCATGCAAAAGTATAAGCCTTGAGTTTAATTCCTTGATTATAAACATGAAAGGAGTATCGAAAGAAAACGTTTCCCTGTTTTTTCCATATATCATTTTTTCTTCGAGACTGTTATCCATCTCCCTCAAGGAGGCTCTCGTAGGTGCAACCAAGGTTAACGTGCATTCCAGATTGATATCATTTTCGGTATGTATCAAACTGTCGGAACCTATTTCCGGAAAGGACATTTCAGAACAAACCGAAAAACCTTCAAAACTCGGGAACTTCACCCCCACTTTGCGTTTTTCCATCTTGTCCAGCATATCGGCGTATTTCCTTTCCGAAAAATCCGCGACATAATCTCTCAACGACTTCGTCAAGGGA
>DXGG01000091.1 GCA_019114015.1 Candidatus Onthomorpha intestinigallinarum
CTTATTTGTGCAGAATCCATGCTTTCCAAATAGTCGTTTACCTCTTCGGGCAATGCGTTGTTCGCCTTTATGAAACGGACTATTCTTTCCGTGTTTTCCTTTTTGCGTTCCACCTTGCGCATCATTTCATCCGAGGCCAGACCCAAAGCATGGGATATGGGTGTAAGCCGTTGATCCGCATTATCCTGTCGCAAAAGTATTCTGTATTCGGCTCTTGAGGTGAACATCCTGTAAGGCTCATCAACGCCTTTTGTGATAAGGTCGTCTATCAGAACTCCTATGTAGCTCTCCGAACGCTTGAGTACAAAAGAATCCTTTCCCTTTATTTTCAGATGTGCGTTTATTCCCGCGACAAGGCCCTGTGAAGCGGCCTCCTCATAACCTGTCGTTCCGTTTATCTGTCCTGCAAAATACAATCCTTCAACAAGTTTCGTCTCCAAAGTATCCTTCAGTTGTGTAGGAGGGAAATAATCGTATTCTATTGCGTATCCGGGTTTCTGTATTATGGCGTTTTCAAATCCTTCTATGTTTCTCAATGCCTTGTATTGTACTTCCAAAGGCAGGGACGAGGAAAAACCGTTGATGTAATAAAGGTCCGTATGTCGGGATTCCGGTTCTATGAACAATTGGTGACGTTCCTTGTCTGCGAATCTTTCTATTTTGTCCTCTATGGAGGGACAATAACGCGGCCCTACACCCTTTATTCGTCCCTGAAACATGGGAGAAAAGGCAAAACCCGTCCTAAGTATGTCGTGAACTTTCTCTGAAGTGTAAGCAAGGAAACAACTTCTCTGTTCAAAAGGGGATTTGCGTTCGACAAAAAAGGAGAACTGTTCCGGATTTTCGTCGCCCTTCTGTTCTTGCAGTTTGGAGAAATCTATGCTTTTTGCTTCCACTCTCATGGGAGTTCCTGTTTTCAGTTGCTTTACCTCGAATCCGAGTTCCGCCATTTTATCTGACAAGCCTCTTGAGGACTCTTCGCCTATTCTTCCGCCTTCGAAGTTTACTTCTCCCACGTGAATCCTGCCGTTGAGGAAGGTTCCATTTGTAAGAATTACCGCTTTGGAGCAGAATTCCAGTCCAAGACGTGTACGCACTCCCTCCGCCCTGCCTGCCGAATCAATCATTATGTCCACGACTTCGTCCTGCCATAATTGCAAACCAGGCTGTTGTTCGAGTGTCTGCCTCCAACAAAGACAGAATGTCACGTTGTCCACCTGTGCTCTCGGACTCCACATTGCGGGACCCTTGCTGCGGTTAAGCATTCTGAACTGCATGGTGTTCGCATCGGTGACTATTGCCGAACAACCTCCCAATGCATCTATTTCTTTTACTATTTGTCCCTTTGCGACACCGCCTATGGCGGGATTGCATGAAAGTTGGGCTATCGCGTTAAGGTTTTGAGTAATTAGCAATACCCTTGAGCCCAATCGTGAACAAGCATGGGCAGCCTCACATCCCGCATGACCCGCTCCGACCACTATAACATCGAAACCATTAAACATTTTTTCCAATTGTAATCATGAAACAGTTTAACCGAACAACAATTTCAGGCTGTCCTCTTCAGCCTTCCGCATTTGTTTTGCCTGTTGTTCGGTTTTGTCATTTACACCCGAGAGGTGTAAAACACCGTGAATCATAACACGATACAGCTCTTCTTCAAAGGTAACGCCGACCTGTTTCGCGTTATCCCTGACTCTGTCTACGCTTATGAATATGTCACCGTTCAAGACGGCACCCTCAGAATAGTCGAACGTAATTACGTCCGTGTAATAATCGTGTTTAAGATATTGGTTGTTTATTTGAAGCAATTCATCGTCGCTGCAAAAAATGTAAGATATATTTCCGATTTTTTTTTCTCTTTGTTCCGCTGTCTTGTTTATCCATTCTTTGAGCTTGGTACGTGAATGCAAATTGATTTTTTTTTGAAATGAAAAACTGATTGCCATTTGTGCTTTCTTCTAATATTGTGCCTTGTTCTCGACGTAACTCTTCAATCCTTTTTGTCTGTTGCTCAACAATTCGGATTCTATTCCGTTTACATAGAACTGCAGTTCCACGCCTTTACCTTGGCTCAATATGATTATCTTGTCGGTAAGACTTGACACCACACAGTCTTCCGGTCTGTTATGCAGGTCCATGCCAAACCTTTTTTCTTCAAATATAGGTTTTTGACACAACAAACCGAACGCGACACCTCCAACGCATTGTTCAAAATGAAAATCCATGACGAAACTTTCCTCGTTACGGAACTCATGTTTCATCATATCTATTATATAACTTATGGAAACGGAAATGGAAGCAAAGTAATTGTTTATGTTATTGTCCTGACATATTCTTTCAATGAGTGAAGTTATGTCGCTCGTTTGATTTAACCTTAATTTCTTGCTATAAGTGTTACTGCCCATACAACTAACAAATCTCTCTTTCGTCAATTATCAAATTTATAGAAGTAATCCGTTACTTTCTCATTGTAAAACGGAGAAAACACTGGAGGAATCTGTTTGAACAATTCTTCATCCCTGTTTTGTAACTTCTTGAATTCCAAGAATTCTTCTTCAATCTTATTTATTTTGTCCTCACCTGTTGAGGATTCTCTTTTCGAATCTTCGCCCTGTTTCTTTTCAGCCTTTTCGTACTCGAGCATTCTCGTCAAAATTTGAGCCTGTCTGTTTATAGTTTTTCGGCTTATGGTTTTGTTTACGATTTCTTTCTCGGTTTGTTCCATTTGTTTCTGAATTTCATTCAACAATTTTGACGGTTTGCCTTCATTTTTCTTTGCCTGCTCTACAGCTTTTTGTACAAGCTTTCTTATCATCTCCTGTTGTGCAGCCGCTTTTGCCAAAGCTTCATTCAACTTTGCTCCTTCTCCTATTTTTTGAGGCCCTTTGTTTTTTTGATTCTCCAGTTCTTTTCTCAATCGTTCCAATTCCTTGTTGAGAGATTCCTGCAAGCCTTTCATGTTTTGTGAGGATGGCTTGGAGGAAGAGGAAGACGAAGGGTTCTTGCACTGACTGCTTGACTTACCCTTGGAGTTGCTTTTTTGCTGTTGGTCCTTGCGCATGTTCTCTATGGATTCGGATAACATCAAAGCCAGATTATTCATGGAGGTCATGGCATATTGTTGTGAAGAAGAAGCGGAAGAATTCTTGTAATTGGCATAATGAACCTGATTGTATTTCAATACCGATTCAAGAGCCTTGTCTATATAGTCTCCTATTTTCGTGAGTTCTTGGTTTATCAAACTGCCGACATGAGGTTGACGTTTGCTCATCGCAAACAGACTGTCGTTTATAAGCTTCATGTCCTCTTTTATGTTGTATTGCTGTTTTATTATGGTTTGGTATGAAGGATCCGAAACTTTGGTTCTCTTTGTTTGGTTCATCAATTCCTCCTGATTCTTCGACAATCTTATCAGATTCTTCAGCATTTGCCGCACTTCTTCCAAATCTTCCGCCAATTGCTCCTGCTGATTCTCTTCGAACTGTTGCTGCAAATCCTCCGCCATCTGCTGCATTTGTTCGGACGATTCCTCCATGTTCTCCTTCGCTTTCCTGATTTTGTTGCATTCTATGTTTTCTTCCGCCTGTCTCTGCTGCTCGTTGATGTTCTCCTCCCTTTGTTTGTCCCGGTTTATGTCTTGAGGCGTCTCCAATTCTTTTGCTTGTTGCTGAAGTTTGTTCAATTTCTCCTGTTGCTCACGAAAATCTTCGTTCACATTGCGCTGTTTCTCTTTTATATCCCTGTCTTCCATTTTACCTATCTCTTCCGATAGTTTTTTTTGTCGTTCGGACAACTCCTTCAATTTGTCTATTATCTCATTCGCACGCTTTTCAACCTCAAACCTCTTGTACATTTCCATGTTCCGGTCAAGCTGTTTGCTTAAATCTTCATTGTTCAACTTTATCCTGTTCAGACTCTCGTTCAATTTGTCTTTGTCAATCTGCTCCATGGACAGTTTTTGTATCTCTTCCATCATGTTCCGCATCTGTTCGTCCATAACCTGATTGAACAGACGCTCAAGTTCCTTCTGCTTTTCCAGTATCTCCTGTTCCTGTTTGCCGAAATTTTCCTCTATTTCATTGTTCTGTTTCAGTTTGTCTCTTATTTGTTCAACCCTCTGCTTCAGTTCGCGTTGTTTGGCCAGCAATTGCTCCACCTGTTTTTTATCTTCCCATTGCAATTCCTTTTTTTCTATCAGTTTGCGGTTTATTTCCTCTATCTGTTTCTGCAGTTCCCTGATTTCTTTTATTGTCTTTTCACTTTCAGATTTTATTTGTTCGGAATTCATTTCCTTTTTCTCGTCCAATTCCTTCTCGGTAGGGACGGAAAATACAAAAACACTGCTTTTGCTTGACTTGTGACCGTTTACTCCATCATTGTCCCATACCTGAAAATAATACTCCAGCCTGTCTCCCTTTTCCACTCCGAGTTCCGAAAGCTGTACATAATGATAAAATTCC